>CALCNB010000059.1 GCA_937897785.1 uncultured Cellvibrionales bacterium
GCGAGAAGCTGAAGTCGATAAGGCGGGGCAAATTATCGATCAAGGTGTCGAAGAGTTTTTGGTTTGGCAGCGGAGTCGAGATACAACCGATTTAGTCGTTTCATACCGAGCGGCTATTCAAAACCTCCACGACGATGAATTAGACCGCGCTAAACAATTGCTTGAGAAAGGAAAATCCCCAGAGTTGGCCTTGGAATCATTGGCCCGCTCATTGATTCAAAAAATCATGCATCAGCCAACGGTTGAAATGCGTAATGCGGCAGGGGTCGACAATCAAGACTTACTTAATGCTGCTAAAGTCTTGTTCGGCCTCAATGATGAATTTGATAATAATAAGCGCAATGAAAAAATAGTCAGCAGCCAGTCTAATGATAATGATTGAGTCGTAATTTAAAAACCTTAGCCATTATCGTTCGAAACAATTGATTGCTTCATAGATATAGAGAAAGCCTTGAATGAAAGAGAGTTTATTAATTAAGTTAGACGTGATCAGCGATCGGTACGGCGAGTTAAGTGCTTTATTGAGTGATCAAGAAATTATTTCGGATCAAAAAAAGTTCCGTGCTTTGTCGCAAGAGTATGCTGAAATAGAGCCTGTGGTAAAGTGTTTCCAAGCTTACCGAAATGCTGAAGCCGATATTGATGAGGCAGAGAGTTTACTGAAGGATGAAGATCCTGATATGCGAGAGATGGCGTCAGAAGCTATGGCGGTGGCCAAGCAGGCGATTGAGACTCTATCGGCTGATCTGCAACGACTGTTATTGCCACGCGATCCCAATGATAAAAATAATGTTTTTTTAGAGGTCAGGGCGGGTACTGGGGGTGATGAAGCGGCTATTTTCGCTGGCGATTTATTTCGAATGTATTGCCGTTATGCCGAGGCCCGCGGTTGGAAGGTTGAGGTGCTAAATGAGCGCTTAGGTGAGCATGGTGGCTATAAAGAAGTGATTTCTCGCGTCATTGGTCAAGAGGTTTATGGTCATTTGAAATTTGAATCGGGTGCCCACAGAGTGCAACGGGTGCCTGAAACTGAATCGCAGGGGCGGGTGCACACATCAGCCTGTACGGTAGCGATTATGCCAGAGGCTGATGAGCTCGAAGAAATTGAAATTAATAAAGCCGACTTGCGAATTGATACGTTTCGCGCATCGGGTTCTGGTGGCCAGCACGTCAATAAGACCGACTCGGCGATCCGTATTACGCATCTTCCTTCTGGTGTTGTGGTTGAATGCCAAGATGAACGCTCGCAGCATAAAAACAAAGCCAGAGCGATGTCGCTGTTGCAGGCACGATTAATGAATTCGGCACGCAGTGAAGCCGAGCAAGCGCAAGCTAGTGAGCGAAGAAATTTAGTCGGCAGTGGTGATCGGTCCGAGCGAATTAGAACTTATAATTTTCCTCAGGGTCGCTTAACTGATCATAGAATTAATTTAACGCTTTATAAATTAAATGAGATTATTGAAGGTCAGCTAGATGAAGTGGTTCAGCCCTTAATCAATGAATATCAAGCCGATTTGCTAGCAGAGCTTGGCGGCAGTTAGTTTTACTGTTTACCGCCAGCTGTTAGTGAATAGGGTTGCGCTGTAATATCCGGAAGCTAATGTGCGTATCGATCAGTTTATTTACCATAGCAGTCAATTAATTGAGTCCTCTAAAGCCGGTGATAGCGCCCGCCTAGACGCCGAGTTATTGCTGGCACAAGTGCTGAATAAGTCACGCAGTTATTTCTATTCTCACCCTGAATACTTACTCAGCGATAAGCAACTAGAAATGGCGCAGCGTTTGGTTGAGTTGCGTTGTCAGGGTCGTCCGATTGCCTATTTGCAGGGCCAGAAAGAATTCTGGTCGCTGAGTTTGGCAGTGAATGAGGGTGTGCTCATACCGCGGCCCGAAACTGAAATGTTGGTTGAGTTTGCGTTACGGTTAGATTTGCCTGCCAATGCCAGCGTAGTCGATTTAGGTACTGGCAGTGGCGCCATCGCTTTGGCTTTAGCGAGTGAAAAAAAATCTTGGCAGATTACCGCCGTAGAATACATAGATGCTGCATTAAAGGTTGCGAAGCACAATATTGAAACGGCTGCGGGTAAAGATTTTTCTGCATTGCATTTGATTCAGGCCAATTGGTTATCGGCATTCGCCCGGCATAGTTTTGATCTTGTCATCGCCAATCCACCTTACATTGATTATCATGACCCCCACCTTAAACAAGGCGATGTGCGATTTGAACCCTCGACAGCGCTAGTCAGCAATGAGCAGGGTTTAGCGGATATCAAGTCTATCGCCTTACAATCGACTCACTGTTTGCGACCAGGTGGTTACCTCATTATTGAGCATGGCTGTGACCAGTCTCAACAGGTGAAAGAAATACTCAATAACAATGATTTTATTGAGGTGCAGTGCCACCGTGATTTGTCGGATAATTTTCGTTTTGTGAGTGCAATTAAAAAGTAGAGCGTGAAGCTTTTTGAACGGATGGTTCTAAATGATTGATGGGCTAGTGAATACTGGCGATATCATTGATAAATCGTTCAACCGTAGCGACTAATTCAGCCAGATTGAAGGGGGCGATAAAGACGGCATTAGCGCCACTTTGAGCAGCCATTAGGGTGATGTTATCGGCGGTTAAATTGACTAGTTCAAGAGACTCTTTATTCATCACAGCAATGATGTGTAAGCCGCGGTATTGCTCTCGAAGCTCTTCAATTAATGATAGCCCATCCATATCATTCAGCATTAAATCAACGATCACCACCTGACATTGGTGGGCAATTTCAAGGCATTTTGAAGCGTTTTTTGAGCTCTGTAAGTGATAGTCATCCGTGTCTAGCACTGATTTAAGAATATGCTGTAGCTGATGATTATTGGATGCAAACGCAAGGTTTATCGGGCTTTTACCTGAAAGGGTTTTATCTTTTGGAATATTCATCAATTGGCCCTTTGTAATGAGGGCATATTTTAAAGTGAAATGGATGGATCTACAACCTTGACAAACTGCTAAGTTCTTCATTTGATCGATTTTTTTGATCAGATTTTCCATCGTCTCCCGATTGTTCGGTAATTCGTTCAAATAATAACTGTAAGCTTATTGCGTTTGATTGAGATTCTAATGTGACATGGCCGTGATTGTCATGGGTTAAGTCAATGACGTTTTGGTTATTACCGGATTTTGTCGGTTGATTATTAGCGGAGGCCAGTATTTTCTTTAGATTAGCAGGGTCGATATTGTCGCTCGGTGTAGTGACCGATAACACTAAGTATTCGCCATTTAACTCACTGCCACAACTGGCGCATTTTTTATTTTCAAAGCGTCGATTCGATAAGGCTAATAATATTTCTCCAGCGTCTGACGGGCTATTGCTGTTTGTGGCATTGTCGCGGGCACTAACTAGTAATTGCATCACTAAGCGCTGAAATTGCGCTGGTGAAACCATTGCCCGGCCATAGCTATTTTCTATATCAGTATGAAAGTTCAACGAGCTTGGTAAGGTCGGTTGAAGCATCTGCACCATATCCCTAACTAACGGTTTCAGCTCTACGGCGACTAACTGTTTTTGAGAATTTGATTCGGAAGAGGCCTCTAAAACTAGCGATAAAGCTTTTTCACTGGCATCAACCACTTGGTTTAGATAGTCGATAACACGTTGCTCGCGACCTGGTTTTTTTTGAGCGACCACCATTTCAGTATAACTAATAATATTTTTTATAATCGCCTTAAAATCTTGGCCAATAGCGCCGCTCGGTTCAGGTAAGGTTTTAGAGGTAAGACTTTCCGGCGTTATTTGACTTATCGATTCGGTTGAAGGTATCGGTGCTGAGTCGGATGCAACCGGTTCTTCAAGAACAAAGCCAAATGATGCTATCGATTCAACCTTGTTTGCGCTATGACTTTTTATTGCAAACTTATGCCAATGAATATTCACGGTTTGGCCATTAATCGTATCGCTATAGGTGAATTGAGCTTCGCCACCTTCGCTGAATAACTGGCTGTCTTGCTGAATAATTTTTTCAAGCGTTAAGCCAGAGAAAATGTCGTCATCACCACGACCAGCGATAACTTCTGCGCGGACATTAAAAACCTCACAAAAGGTTCTATTGACTCGTTGATAACGTCCTTCAGCATCTTTTTGACAAAAAATAATGGGTGCATCATTAATAGTATCGGTCAGCGTATCGTGATTTTTGAGCAGTTCTTGGTAGGCTTGTCGTGCTGCGGTTGCATCAAAAGCTGCCCAAACGACTTGTCTGGAGATACCAAGATCGCCGCGCATTTTGGTGATAAAGGTATCGAACCAACGTGTTCCATTAGCTGTTGCGTAGGCAATAGTTTGCTGATGGGCTTTGCCAGTATTGAGTGTTTTGTTAATGGCTTCGACATAATTATCAAATGAATCAATGCCAAAGAGTTCGTTCAGAGTTTGTCCCTGCTGTGCTTCAGGAAAGAAGTGCGTGCTGGAGCGGTCACTGTTTATCGTTTTAACAATGTGGCCTTTATGATCGAGAATAAGGCACATCATTGGCAGCGATTCAGTAATATGCTGCCACTCTCTTTCAACCATCGCAGTATTGATTGTCGGACTGATATTATCAAAGCCTGAATGAGCAGGGCTGTTGTTATGGGTTGCCGTTGGTTTTATATCGGAACTCATACGAATTTGACTACTGATGCCAATCACCCGACCCTGGCCGTTTTCTTTAATTTGAATCTCTGAAATGTGAATTGGATAGATTTGCCCGGTAGTCGATTTAATGGTGCAGTGTATTTCTTGAGTAATCGATAAGAAATCTTGAGCGCGCGTTAGCATAGTATCAAATTGCTTGGCCCCCTCTTCATCTAATAAGGCTAACCATTCTGCTATGGAAAGTATTGCGTCAGGCTCTTCAGCGATAAGGGTACTTTCATTCTGGCTAAGATGAATACGATGACTTTCGAGATCAATACTGAGTAAGTGAAGTTGATCACTGGCGGTATTTACCGCAGTGCTCTCGATATGTTGCTCGGATGCTTGATGCGGTTCTGCAATAACGGTTTGTTGTTCCGTTCTAATAGATCCTGCTAGCGGCTGACTGTTTGAATCATTTGTCGATTGTGGCTTATTGCTGATAGTTGAATTGCTATCAACCATTTGATGGCTCAAAGGCTTAAAGTAGCTACTCAGTCGTTTTAGCGACATTTCAGAGCTCAATAAAAAATCTTTAACACCAAGCGAAGCACATTCGGCTAATTGATTCAGATCATCACTGAGGTATTGTTCATCCAATAGAAGGACGATGGGTATCAAAAAATCACCCTGGTTGAGCTGTGCGAGTGTTTCTAATAAACCAGTAAATTGGCCGTTGGCACAATGTCGATCAATTAAAATTAAATCGGCCGATAGGGCGAGATGCGCCTCAGAAAAATGCGAGTTGATGACGGTTAGATCAACCCTTGCTTCATTATAGAGGGCAAAGATATATTCGATTAATGCAACCGTGCGGGTATCATCGCTGAGCAATGCTACCTGCCGAGTTTCACTGCCATGGTTTTCACGCCTTGTTTGAGCGGTTGAAGCCATAATGACGATCTGCCACCAATAAATGCAATAAAGATAGGATTTTACTATTTTAGCTTTTTTGTATGCTAATTGACCACCCTGACCAGCCTGATTTTTCAATAATTTAGACAATTTTTTGAAAACAAAGTTAAAAAAACCGAGATTTACGCCCTTAGACCGCAATTTGAAGCCACATTGTCTTTAACAAACCTTAGGGAGGGCTTTAAAAGGCGGTTAAATTGTCAATTATGAGCCATTTTAGGGATTCTTTAGAGAACAGCGGCAATATCGCATACAATGCGCGCAACATATCGCTAACACAATGTCATGAAAACACGATGATTGTGGGTTTTGACCGTGAAGTTATTCGTTGAGGAAGTATATTTTGTTCAGTAAGTGGTTTGAAAAAAAAGACACAGCATCGTCAGCTGCCGACAATTTGCCAGCAACTCAAAGCATCAGTCGTGCTGATACCGCTGACTCTGAGCAACGGCCAGCTAAGAAATCACGACCACGGCGAAAAAAACAGGTGGCTAAATCGCAATGGTCGTTAGCACAATTTCAAGTTCCTGAAAAAGAAGGTCAATCACGCTTTCATGATTTAGAGTTGCCGCTTTCAATTATGCACGCGATTGCCGATTTGGGTTTTGAATATTGCTCGCCTATTCAGCAAGCGGTGTTGCCCTATACACTTGACGGTTATGATGCGATCGGTAAGGCACAAACCGGTACCGGTAAAACGGCAGCTTTTCTTCTTACCGCCTTAAATGATTTGTTGAATAATCCTATTGAAGATGAACGGTTTATGGCTGAGCCTCGCGTTGTGGTTATTGCGCCGACTCGTGAGCTAGTCATGCAAATAGCGAAAGATGCACAAGATCTATCAAAATATACTGATCTCAATGTTGAAATGTTGATAGGTGGCGTTGATTATGCAGGTCAATTGAAAAGAATACAGTCTCGTATTGTTGACATTGTGGTTGCTACTCCGGGCCGATTGATTGATTTCCTAACCCGTAATGATCTTAAACTTGATCAAGTTGAAATTTTAGTGATTGATGAAGCCGATCGCATGCTTGATATGGGTTTTATCCCACAAGTAAGGCGTATCGTTAGGGCTTGTCCGGCTAAGCAAAATCGTCAAACCTTGCTGTTTAGCGCCACATTTACTGACGATGTGCTACGACTGACCGAGCAGTGGACTATTGATCCAGTTAAGATAGAGATGGAGCCTGATCGAGTCGCGGCAGATACAGTGAACCAAAAAGTCTATATGATTGCGGCTGAAGACAAATTCACTGTGCTAAAAAATATTTTAAGTTCGGACGAAGTGAGTAGTGCCATTGTGTTTGCTAATCGGCGTGATCAAACTCGCTGGTTATATGAGCGGCTTAGCAAAACGCCAGTGACCTGCGGCATGTTATCGGGCGAAGTTGCTCAGCAAAAAAGAACCTCAACTTTAAAGCGCTTCAAAGAAGGCAAGATAAAAGTATTGGTCGCTACCGATGTGGCAGGCCGTGGTATCCATGTGAATGGCATCAGTCACGTCATTAATTATAACTTACCAGAAGATCCTGAAGATTATGTTCATCGTATCGGTCGAACTGGTAGAGCAGGTGAGACAGGCACATCCATCAGCTTGGCCTGTGAGGATGATGCATTTATGTTGCTTGATATTGAGGCAGCACTGGGCCAAAAGCTTGACTGTGAACAGCCTCCTTCAAGCTATACGGAATAACCATCCTAAAAGTTTAGCCGCCGATTTGGCTCTGCAAGTAATTTTCAATGCCAACCGTCTCAATGAGCTTGAGTTGTGTTTCTAGCCAGTCAACATGTTCTTCTTCGGATTCAAGAATACTTTGCAGTAAATCTCGGCTGACAAAATCATTAATACCTTCACAGTAAATGATGGCTTCTCTCAAATCAGGAATAGCAATCATCTCAAGCTTCAAATCACAGGCTAACATTTCTTGGGTATTCTCCCCAATCATGAGCTGGCCGAGTTTTTGTAAATTGGGTAAACCTTCTAAAAAGAGAATTCGTTCAATCAGTTGGTCGGCATGTTTCATCTCATCAATGGACTCGTGGTACTCATAATCAGCCAATTGCTTAAAGCCCCAATCTTTGTACATGCGGGAGTGCAAAAAGTACTGATTAATCGCAATCAGCTCATTTGCCAGGATCTGGTTAAGGTGTGAAATGACATTAGCATCGCCTTGCATGCTGCTCTCCTTGATGTATGGAATAAGTAGCAATTCTGCGTATCAATGAGGGCTATGTCAAGATAAGTTATTGATTTATAGAGTATTAATGAGAATGAGAGCGTTTTTCAATATGATAACTATTGACTTCAAGCGGCATAAAAAAGTGGGTTGCTGTTCTGTTCTTTTTCGAAAACGGCTTCTTTTAACATTTTATTGGCCACTTCGAGACAGCATCCGCAATTAGTGCCTAATGATAGATTTTGTTGTAACGCGCGCAAGCTATCAGCGCCACGGTGAATGGCTTGATCGATTTCGCTTTCAGTGATCCGGTTGCAAAGACAAATGTACATAGTGTTGGTTAAAACCCAATTGAGGTAAGTGCTTGGCTTTATTATACACTATTAACGCTAATCATTACCAATTGCAGATGGGTTTTATTAACAGAGGGTATAGTTTCTTAATCGTATTAGTAAAAAAGCTAATTTAATAAGGCACTTAGCTCATTTATTTGGGGCAGGGGGTGGCCAACCACCCATGGCTTTCCAGCGGTTAACCATGTAACAGAATAAGTCGGCAGTTTTTTCTGTGTCATAACGGGCGCTGTGGGCATCGTCATTATCAAAGGGAATACCGGCTTCGAAGCAGGCTTTAGCGAGAACGGTTTGTCCCAGAGTTAAACCGGCTAAAGAAGCGGTATCGAAGCTAGAAAAAGGATGAAAAGGGCTGCGCTTAATGTCACAACGTTCAGTGGCGGCATTCAAAAAATTCTGATCAAAGGCCGCATTGTGGGCAACAATAATGGCGCGCTTACAGCTCATCGTTTTCATTGCTTTGCGGATATGGCCGAATAAGTCGGTCAAAACCTCTGTTTCAGCTTGTGAGGGGCGCAGTGGATGGTCGGGTTTAATGCCCGTGAATTCGAGTGAGGCAGGTTCAATATTAGCCCCCTCAAAGGGTTTGACATGATAGCTATAAGTATCGCCAGGGTAGACGTTGCCAGTGTCATCCATTTGGATGATCGTTGCGGCAATTTCTAGCATGGCATCGGTGCTGGCATTAAAGCCGCCAGTTTCAATATCAATGACAACGGGTAAGTAGCCGCGAAATCGGTGTTCCATTGTATGCACATTTTTCGGTTCTGGGTTACTGATCTCGTCACTCACTCTGTTGTTAACCGCCATAAAACCTTCTGTCCAGCGCGAAGCGGAATCAATTGATCGTCAGCCATCGGTAAGTGCGAGGGCACTTGCCAGTTTAATTTTTCTAAGGTCATGGTGCCAGTATTGCGCGGTAGTCGATAAAAGTCAGCACCGTAAAAGCTTGCGAACCCTTCTAGTTTGTCCAGTGCATTCATACTCTCAAATGCTTCTGCATATAATTCAATTGCTGCATGTGCGGTGTAAGCACCTGCACAGCCACAAGCACTTTCTTTATTGTTTTGGGTATGCGGAGCTGAATCGGTTCCAAGAAAGAATTTTTTATTACCACTAGTAGCGGCTTCAAGCAAAGCCTGTTGGTGACTTTGCCGTTTCAATATGGGTAGGCAGTAATAATGGGGACGAATACCGCCGGCTAGCATATCGTTGCGATTATAAAGCAGGTGATGTGCAGTAATGGTAGCGACAATATTGTCGCTGCTGGCTTTAACAAATTCAACGGCTTGTTCTGTTGTGATATGTTCAAACACGATACGTAAAGCGGGAAAATCACTGACAACTTGTTTAAGTATTGTTTCAATAAAAAGCGCTTCGCGATCAAAAATATCAACATCACTATGAGTCACTTCGCCGTGAATGGCCAATACCATGCCGGCTTTTTGCATGGCTTCAAGCGCGGGGTAGATTTTTTTGATATTGGTCACGCCGCTATCAGAGTTAGTCGTGGCACCGGCTGGGTAAAGCTTTGCCGCATACACTAAGCCGGAGGCCTGTGCCGCTTCTATGGTGGCTGCCGTGGTTAGATCCGTGAGATATAGCACCATCAAGGGATCAAGCGATAGATTATCATCAACTGCTGCGATAATACGATTACGGTAGGCTTCAGCCTCTACAGCATTGGTGACGGGCGGGACAAGATTAGGCATCACAATAACGCGGTTAAATTGTTTGGCCGCATCGTTTGCGGTGCGACTTAACGCATCCCCATCTCTAAGGTGGATATGCCAATCGTCGGGTTGAGTGAGTGTTAGAGTAGTCTTTGAAGTCATTGCGTGCCTGTATTTAAGAGAAATATAACATATTTCACGGTTATGAGGACAGAGAAATTATCTTCATACCAGCATCAATGACGATTGTAGACTAAAATTGATAGACGATGTGATTAACAACGCCAGTCACTCGAACAATTAATTACTCAAGTGGCTGGTACTAAGATTCACAATAACGCCGTTAGCGCCATCGAAGTCAATGACCTCATTCCTGCAGCACGGCAGACCAGCGCTTAGGAGAATACGTATGCAACGATTTAAAATGTTTTACTGGCTGATTTTAGGCCTTGTGGTCAATCCCGTTCAGGCAAATCAGTACCAAGCCGCTATGGACCAGTCGCGATGGTTAGTGTCAAGTCATCTATTGTCTTGTCATATGAGTCAGGAAATCCCCGGTTTCGGCCGTGCGTATTTTGAACAGCCGGCAGGTGAATCGCTGCAGTTTTATTTGGCCAGTCACCAGCATGCCATGTCAGAGGGTAAGGCATCACTGCGATCGTTAGCACCGGTTTGGAATCCTACTATTGAGGGGCGAGAGTTTGGTCTGATTGACGTGCAGTCGGGGTCTAGGCCTATTCAGCTAGGGGCCGAACTGGCGTTGCAATTATTAAACGAACTTTATGTTGGTCGCGCGCCTCAGTTTCTTCGTCGCGCGACGGGCACACATAGCGCTGCTGAACCAGAGACCGTTGAGGTGGGACTATCGGCGGTGAACTTTCGAAGCTCGTTTGCTAGCTACCAACAATGCTTAGAACAGCTAATGCCGGTGAGCTTGTCTGAGTTGAGTCGTTCAAGGCTACATTTCTTACCCAATGAATCGGCTTTAAATGAGGCTTCACTGGCTTGGTTGACTACCTTAGTCGAGTTTATTAAGCGTGACGATCAATTGGAGTCTGTCTTTATCGATGGTTATACCGATAACAGTCACTCAGCCCGATACAACCGGGTACTATCGAAAAGACGTGCCGAAGCTGTGCAAGACTTCTTTCTCCAGCAGGGAGTCAGTGCCGACCTTATTCTACTTCGGTTTCACGGTGAGCGGTTTCCTATCGCGAGCAATGAAAATCCTCAGGGACGTGAGCAAAACCGCCGAGTGACGATTCGATTGCAACGTCAGTCCCCCAGATTCGCTCATCGCTAGGGCAGAAATCAGCAAATTGTGTAATTAATGGCGCTCTAACTCCTCTATCTGGTGTTAGCCGCGTCGATTTTTCGATAGACTTATGCTTTATTTCAACACCATGGTCGAAAGCCTAATTCGCTAAAATAGCAATCAGGCAAAATGGCCGCTTCTTGGATTCTATTTTTAAGGCGATGAAATAGCACTATGAGTGATATTAAAAAAGTAGTTTTGGCGTATTCCGGTGGACTTGATACTTCGGTGATCGTGAAATGGTTACAAGAAACCTATCATTGTGAAGTAGTGACGTTTACCGCGGATATAGGGCAAGGTGAGGAGGTCGAGCCGGCCAGATCGAAAGCCCAGGCGCTAGGCGTAAAAGAAATTTATATCGATGATATGCGTGAAGAGTATGTGCGCGATTATGTTTTCCCTATGTTTCGAGCTAACGCCATTTATGAGGGCGAGTATTTATTAGGAACGTCGATCGCCCGCCCTTTGATTGCTAAGCGGATGATTGATATTGCCAACGAAACCGGTGCTGATGCGATTTCACACGGTGCAACGGGCAAAGGCAATGATCAAGTACGATTTGAACTCGGTGCTTACGCGCTCAAACCGG
>CALCNB010000060.1 GCA_937897785.1 uncultured Cellvibrionales bacterium
GCCGGGTCAGGTTCATAATACAAACTCATACTAACTCCTCCTCATCTAATTTTATGGATTTGATAAGATTTTTTGCAATATTTCTATAACTTTTAGATTGAATTGATTGTGGCTCTGAAATTATGATTGGTATTCCAGAATCTGAACTCTTTCTAACTTCAGCAGAAATTGGGATTTCTCCTAATAGTTCAATATCTCTTTTTTTAGCCTCTGCTCTAACTCCGCCCTCTCCAAAAATGTGATCTACTCTTCCACAATCGGGGCATGACCAGTATGACATATTTTCTATCATTCCTAAAACAGGAACATTTGCCTTCTGAAACATTGTTAGAGCTTTTACAACATCCAATAAGGCTATGTCTTGAGGAGTTGAAACAATTACTGCACCAGCAAGATTGACTTGTTGTGCAAGCGAAATCTGAATATCACCTGTCCCAGGAGGAAGGTCAATGACAATAACGTCCAAGTTACCCCATGCAACTGAATTCAACATTTGTGTGAGAGCTGATTGAACCATAGGCCCCCTCCAAATCATTGCTGTATCGTCAGGTACAAGGAGCCCCATAGACATTAAACTTATTCCATAATTTTGAAGTGGGGCAACCATATCTCCACCAACAGAGGCAGGTCTTCCGCTTACGCCTAACATCCTTGGCTGAGACGGTCCATATACATCTGCATCTAGCAATCCAACACTGTAACCTTCTAGTTTAAGAGCAATTGCTAAGTTGACTGATGTTGTTGACTTTCCAACACCGCCCTTTCCTGATCCAACAGCAATAAATCTCGGTTTGCAATCAAATCTTTTTCGGGGTCAAAACCCTCTAAGTTTGAGAGCAAAAAGCGCGCCGTATTACGAATGCGTCGATAGGAATCAGAAACGCGTTTCAAAATTTCACTCGACACGCTCATTTCACCACTGAAATCGGTTGCTGCAACCCATAATCGCAACACATCGGCGCCCAAATCATTCATCACTGTTTGCGGCGCGACAATATTGCCTAATGATTTCGACATTTTTTTGCCTTGCGCATCAACCACAAATCCGTGCGTCAGAACAGCTTTATAAGGCGGCATACCGGTCATAGCGATCGATGTTTTTAATGACGATTGAAACCAACCGCGGTGCTGATCTGAACCCTCTAAATACAGATCAGCGGGAAACGACAAGCCCTCAGTATTCCTTAATACCGAGTCGTGTGTAACTCCTGAATCAAACCAAACATCAAGTGTGTCGGTAACCTTGGCATATTGATCAGCCTCAGCTCCGAGCAATTCAGCCGGGTCTAAGTCAAACCATGCGTCAATGCCCTGCTGCTCAATTTTTTCAGCCACCACAGAGATCAGCCGCGAACTATCTGGATGTATTTCTTGCGTAACCTTGTTGACAAATAAGGTGATCGGCACACCCCAAGTTCGCTGCCGTGAAATACACCAATCAGGACTGCTTTCTAGCATGCCATCAATGCGAGCTCGCCCCCAATCAGGCACCCATTCCACACCCTCAACCGCCGTTTTTACTTCATCCAATAAGCCCTGCTCTGTCATACCAATAAACCATTGTGGCGTGGCACGGTAGATGAGCGGAGTCTTGGTTCGCCAGCAATGTGGATAACTGTGGTGGATAGTTTCAACTGCACAAAGCCGCTGATGTTGCTCCAGAGTATCGATAATCGCTGGTTCAACTTTATACACATGCTGACCAGCAAATAACGGCGTATTTTCTTGATAGATGCCATTATCAGCCACTAAATTTAATGTTCCCAAGCCGTTCTTCTTGCCAACCAAAAAGTCATCAACACCATGATCGGGTGCCGTGTGGACACAGCCAGTACCGGCTTCAGTCGTGACGTGGTCACCCATAATTAGCGGCACTTGCTTGTCATAAAAAGGATGCTGCAACACTAGCCCCTCGAGTGCGGCACCCTGACATCGTCCCACAATTGTGAAATCGTCAATCTTGAATCGACCAAGAGCCGCCTCATGCAAGGCCTCAGCCAAAAGTAACCGCTGTTGGCGACCATGTAATTCACATTCCACCAACAGGTACTCTAATTCTGGATGTAAACATACCGCCTGATTCGCGGGTAATGTCCACGGGGTCGTAGTCCAAATAACCACACTGACAGGCACATCGCCCCCTAGGCCAGGTACTGCCTGAAGTAGCTTATCTTCAGCAACTACTGCAAAAGCCACATCAATCGAAAATGAATCTTTATCTTGATATTCAACTTCAGCCTCTGCCAACGCCGACCCGCCGACGACACTCCAATAAACCGGTTTAAAACCACGAACTAAATGACCATTATCAATAATTTTTGCCAGAGATCTGACGATATCCGCTTCCGTTTTAAAATTCATGGTTAGATAGGGATTTTGCCAGTCACCTAATACACCCAAACGGATAAAATCTTTTCGCTGCCCATCGACTTGGCGCGCCGCATAATCACGACATTTTTGTCGGAAAGTTTGATGATCGACTTTAACACCTGCCTTACCAATTTTAGTTTCGACCTTATGCTCTATAGGCAAGCCATGACAGTCCCAGCCTGGCACATAGGGCGCATCAAAGCCCTGCAACGTTTTTGACTTAATAATCATATCTTTAAGGATCTTATTGACCGAATGGCCAATATGAATATCACCATTAGCGTAGGGAGGGCCATCGTGCAAAATAAAGGTTTCACGACCAGAAAATTTAGCGCGAATTTGACCGTAAACATCCGCTTTGGTCCATGACTTTAATCGCTGCGGTTCCCGCTGAGCAAGATTCGCTTTCATCGCAAACGACGTCTTTGGCAAGTTCAACGTATGCTTGTACTGATTTTTAGTATCGTCGCTCATAAATACAACTTGAATCCTTATTAACTTGAATGAGAAAAATAATTTCTCGCGGTGCTTACATCCCGATGAATTTGGGACTTTAATAAATCTAATGAATCAAACTTTATTTCATCCCGTATTTTTTGACGAAACCTGACTTCTATACGCTTACCGTAAATGACTCGATCAAAGTCGAGCAGGTGCACTTCTAGAATTGCTTTAATCGAGTCATTAACAGTGGGCCGGCAGCCCACATTGGCAACGCCTGGCAAGCAGTGTCGATCATCACCATCGATCGCAACCTCTACGGCATAGACACCCGACATTGCTGTTCTTAAGCGATGCAATTCAACATTCGCTGTTGGGGCCCCTAACTGCCGCCCTAACTGTTGGCCATAGACCACCTTACCAGCAATACTGTATGGCCTACCTAATAAATTCTCCGCCTCAGAAAAATCACCTACTTTCAATAATTCGCGAATTCGAGTACTCGAAACCCGCTCACTGTTTAAAGCTAATGTGGCAGTATCTTCAACCGTAAAATGATGCTTTCGCGCCAGATTGCCCAGTAAATCGAAATCACCACCGCCATCGCGACCGAATCGCAAATCATCACCCACCACGATATGCTGAGCATTCAAATGCTTGACAAATACCTCTTCAATAAACTCAGTGGCTTCCATATTGCGCATCGCATCATTAAATCGAACCAAAATTACTCGATCAATTCCTAAATCAGCCATAGCCTCAAATTTTTCACGGAAACTCATCAATCTGGGCGGTGCATCCAACGGGGCAAAATATTCACGCGGCAGGGGTTCTAATGTCACTACTACCGAAGGCAAACCAACTTCTGCAGCACGATATTTAAGGTGATTAAGCACCGATTGGTGACCCCGATGCAACCCATCAAATGCACCAATCGTCAATACGGTACCTAACTGTCCCGATGGCGATCGCCCATGGCTGGCTCTTATATTATGAATCCCGCGAACTAACTCCACACAACTCTCCAATAGCTCGATGGCTTGACCTGCCTTCATCGCCAACTTACGAACCGTCTTTGCCAGTAATTATATACCGAGATAGTAAGAAAAAGCGCCTCTAAACCTCAGCTAATCGCCTCGTACCATTACTGCAGGCGGTTTAAAATCAGCTATTCTGACGCCTGTCAGCCAAAGCACAATGCAGTAACTTATAAAACCAGAAATAATGATCGATGCTAAATAACCACTCCGTGTCAACCAACTTGCCGTCAACCAGAGTTGCTCTGTTGGTAATAACTGCCACAAGACAAAGAGCATAAAAGCAACCGCAAGGATGATTTTCAACAATAAACGCCAATAATTTGCAGATAATAAACCTGCCGGCTTATCGCGATCCCCAGCCATTAGTAATATATCGTTCTTCATCAACCCGCGATAGAGCAAAGCTGCATTCAACCATGCCGACAAACTGGTCGCTAAGGCTAAACCAACATGACCCAACTGATAGTGATAATGCAGTAAGTAGACAAAAATAAGGTTAAAGACCATATTTGCAACCATGGCGATAATGCCGACTTTAACCGGCGTCTTCATGTCTTGGCGAGCAAAGAAACCAGTCGCTAATACTTTGATTGCCATAAAAGCCATGAGACCCAAGCTGTAAGCCTGAAGACTCACGGCCGCCATGCTCACATCTGCTGGCGTCATAGCCTGGTATTGAAAAAGGGTAAA
>CALCNB010000061.1 GCA_937897785.1 uncultured Cellvibrionales bacterium
CGGCAGCTTTAAGAGAATCTAAAGAAGATAAATATTCAGGGTGAGAGCTAACAGCCTCGCTTACTTCGTAAACGAACAATTCATATTCTTTCGAATCCATATATGGATTGAGCAAACCATCGGCATGGATTATGCCAAAATAAAGTAAATTTGCGCTTAACAGCAATCTTTTTATCATAAATAAAAGTTAAAAATTTAAAATCAGACCAGCATTTAATTGACCATAGGGATGATCAAAGAGATGGCTAGATTTCCTATTATAAGCTAAAGGATTCTCCCCTAGCAGATAATTAGAAGATGCTGAAAGTTTTAAATATAAAATACCGAAATCATTAAATTTATAAAACAAAGATAGGTCTAAAAGATGATTTTTTGTAAAATTTTCTTTACTTGGGTTAGTAAGAAAATTACTCCTACTAACTTTAATAAAGCTATACATGGTAGAGAGGCCGAAACTATTGCCAAGAGGAACTAGATTAGAAATTGAATATTTAAATGTATTTTCTTTCCAAGGAGTCTTTTGGGGAAGCTCGTCTTTAAAATTATCTAGAAGCGTTCCTGCATTATTGCCATCTATTGATAATCCTCTTATAAAAGAATCAGTAGTATCTAAAATTGCCGATTCATAATCTTGATTAATATCGGAAGTTTTATATAAAAATGTGTGTGTAAAATTCAATAAATTCAGGTCTTTAGGAGATATTCTTAAATAAATTCCTTCAGAAGAGGATTCACCTTCTGTTTTTAATACAGGTTCATAAATTAATTCACCTGTAGATTTATATATTGAACTGTTAAGAAGACGTAATTTGGCCTCTTCACAAGATCCCCCTATTACAGTAGAACCAAATGCATAGCAGTCTATTGTCACTGGATCTTGCTCTTCTTTTTTTGAAAACAAACCTATTTCAAAATTATTTTTTTCATTCTCTAGAAAATTATAAGAAAGAAATAAAGAACTTCCTTGAACATCAGTTTCAAGTTTTTTTGGTTGAGTTTGTCTCTGTACTGTACCTGTAGAGCTGAGAGACTCGTAACTTATTTTAAATTTATTATATTTGTAACTAATAAATAAAGTATCTGATATTGCTTTTTCAGGTTTTGTCGAAGTGAGTTTATCTCCATAATTTAATATATCTAATGATTTATCAAATCTTCCATGAGAAAAGCCTATGATTAAAGGATCCTCTAGGTTGTTGGATAATATATTATCTAATGATTCGAATTCTGAAGAGCTAAGTAGCAAGGACTGTATTAAGAGTCCTTGCACTAGTATGAACTTTTTCAAGCGATAACCTAGACAATATCTATTGGGAATAGGATTTCTTCTTCTTCAATTTCAGATATTACAGTGTAGTTTGCCTGATCATCATTAGTAGTTAGTTGATTATCATTTAGTAAATTATCATA
This sequence comes from uncultured Cellvibrionales bacterium, assembly GCA_937897785.1. Classification (GTDB taxonomy): domain Bacteria; phylum Pseudomonadota; class Gammaproteobacteria; order Pseudomonadales; family UBA7434; genus UBA7434. The sequence goes on from CALCNB010000061.1 coordinate 1,411, forward strand.
ATCATTAACTTGAAAAACAGGATCAGGTGCATTGAAGTTTTCGAATCCAATGCTTGATGATTCATCAATCAATCCTGAAATTAAGAAGGCATCATTATTTCCATTTCCATCAATCTCGAGCTCACCATCTTCAGGATTATAGCCAGCATCTGAAGCGCTTGTACTAATTGTGACCCCACTTAAAGTTGATGAGTTATAACTACTGTCTACAAGAACAAAGTCATCAGCCGTGATTGATGATGCAGTTGTGTCCCACAGAATAGCCCAATAATGGAAATCTGAGTCACCACCTTTTTCAGCAGTACCTTTCATCAAGAAAGTATGATTTGAGAAATCACCCGTTCCCTGTTGAATGACTATTGTTTTCCCTGACCAACTTCCAAATAAACCGATCTTATCAACACCGTCTTCAAAGTCATCGATATAGGATGTGAGCGTAGGAAAATCATCACAGGTAGTGAAAGGCGCATCACCGCACACCCAAAGGTCATTAAGCTTCCATTCAAAAGCATGGGTATTTAAAGTGATCGCGCTTAAGAGTGAAAAGATAAATATGCTTGGTATAAACTTCAGACTCATGAAATAAAACCTTTCTTGACCGATAAATAGTTATTGTTATGAGTGAGTTATAGCTTTGCTATAACTAGCAAAAAATTAAAAAAGTGCCATGCAATCAATTAACTTTTTCGATTTTAACAACATGGCCAGCTCAAAAAAGAACCAAATATAATCATAAATACAAAATTATCTCTCGGCAATAGATTAAATTTATAGTTATCGGTGAATTTTTTTCACAGGCGTCATCTATGTTGGCAAAAATCCAAACAAAAACCTTTGAAATCAATATTTTATTTCTGAAATGACTAATTTATTCACCGCTTAACTTTTTTTAGGCCAGGGAAAAAAACGATTAGTCGTTGCTTGATAGGCTTTATATTCTGGGCGCTTTAGTGCCGAATAGTATTCTGCTGGCACCGCGCCGGTGTAATAGACTAAGGTGGTGTACATAACCTGCGATAAATATATGAGCCCCAAACCTAGCAACAACCCAATAAGCGGTGATTCCTGCTGATAAAGCACCCACCAAGCAGGGAGCGAAGCGATAATCAACCCATTCCACACCATCCACTCGGCAAAATAATTGGGGTGTCGGCTGTACCGCCACAAACCGACATTACAAACGCGATGGCGCTCACCTGATCGCTTCATGGCCAATAAAAAAGTGTGCTTTTGCTTATCCGCCACTGACTCCATAATGAAGGCCACCAACCAAATAACAGCGCCTATAACTTCTAGCGGTGAAACAGTCGTACTGGTGTTAGAGGCTATAATGAAAGCCGGCATCGCCAAAAACGAAGCATTAGCCAAGCCTTGAAGAACTCCCTCAACCTGCATGGTTAATTTCTGATTGGTTTTACCTGCCGCAAGCCAACGCTTTTTTTGATATTCGTAACGTGGCAATTCCCGCTTTAAGAAACCTGTTTGCCACATCTTTACGGCGCCAATACCCATTCGACCGCCAGCAAAAATATAAGCCATACTGACCAATGCCACTCTAATGGTCTCTCCCTCTGCAAATAAAAACGTTAGCACACCGATTAACACCAAACCCCAAGGCCAGCCAATATCGACATAGGACAAACGCCCCGTCAATGCAATGGGTAGACAAACCACGAAAGCAAATAATACTAATTGCAAAAATCCGTTCACTAGACTCAAGGCTGAGAATGACTGACTAGCAACTAACAACAACCAACCCAAAATGAAAGGAAATAATGGCGAAAAATATTTCATGCTTTAACCTGTTTTTAGCAGTTTTATATTAATTTAGATCAACACTCATGTTAGCATGCATAAAACTAAATCGCTCATTGGGATTTCGAATTTCACAATAAAGGCTCTATAGGTTAAAGGTAGTGATGGCCAAGCAACTATCCGCGATACTATTGATTTTATTTACCACCATTCCCTGCCTTGCACAAACGCTTTATCTGGATGAGCAATTTAACTATCAACAACACTCCGGCATTGTCTTTGCCACTAAACCTACTGCATTACCTGCAGCGACTATCGATTTACAACTTGAACTTTTTTCACCGACAGGCAACAACGTACCCATACAGAAACCCGCCTTAGTATTAATCCACGGTGGTGGTTTTGCCGTCGGCAATCGATTTAATAGTCGTTTAATCCAGCTTTGTAAGGACATGGCAAAACGCGGCTGGGTGTGCGTGTCGATTGACTATCGCCTGATGGGTGACCAACCTATATTGGACCCAATGATTACTGACACCCAGTGGTGGTCATCACTACCCGTCATGACAGAGCAAGAATTTACCAAAGCAACAGCCATTGCCGCAGCCACTGAAGACAGCTTAGCGGCCTACCAATGGTTAATAGCGAATGCCGAAACACTGGGTATCGATCCGACAAAAATAGCGATCGGTGGCAGTTCAGCCGGTGCAGCAACCTCGCTTTTAGTCGGTTATTTTTTGGATGACTTACAGCTACTTAACAAAGGCGATATTAGTGCAGTGATCGACATGTGGGGCTCTTTACAGGTTGAAACAACTTACATTCAAACCGACGACCCTGCTCTGTTTATTACTCACGGCAGTAATGATACCGTTGTGCCGACAACCAAGGCTTATGAACTGAGTGACCGTGCCGCATCTATTCAATTACCTCATCAGATATATATTATAGACAATGCAGGCCATGGTTATGACCTCAATACAGTGATCAATAGTGGTGGCGAAACCGTCTTTTTACGCATGCTCGCTTTTCTTTATCAGCATGTCATTCTTAGTGAAGACGCCAACTTAGTCACTCCTACGCTTGGAATAGCAAGCCTTGCTTTACTTGCAATATTCTTGATCTATCTTCAGCTAATTAGGCGCCAGCCGTCAGATCAGCTAAACTAACAGCCATGACGAACCCTAAGCTCACATTCTGCTCTCGCAGCCATCGCGGTAAAATTCGCAAAAACAATCAAGATGCACTTGCCGTACAGGAACAGCTGTTAGTTGGTGCCATTGCCGATGGCATCGGTGGGGGACCTTATGGTGATGTGGCTAGCCAGTTAGCCGTCGATGCCTGCATCGATTATTTATCTTCACTTGAAAATAGCAATTCGCGCTCGCCTAATGCCGCAACTAAGGAACTGGCCAATGCAGTGAAGTTTGCCAATGAAGCGATTATGACCCTACAGGCTAACGATCAGCAGTACCAAAATATGGGCACCACACTGAGCTGTTTCTGGCTCAAAAAAAACCTCACTCAAGGTCAAGAAAATCAGCAAGGTGCTTATCAACTGCATTATTCATGGGTCGGTGATTCACGCATTTATCGGATTAGACCCACAGAAAATACTATCGACCAATTAACCATAGACCATACTTTAGACCCTGACAAAATAGATGCCCATCAAGCACCTAAATTACACCAGCAGGCCAACAAAATTTTAACCCAAAAGGTGGGCAGCATACTGCTACTTAAGCCCGACACTGGTTCGGCAACTATACTAGCAGGTGATATTATTTTGGCTTGTACCGATGGGCTTAGCGACCGAATAGAAGAGGCGTGTCTTTTAGAATATGCGGTGAATCATCAGTATCATCTCGACAAGTATGCCGATCACTTATTAGAAAACGCGCTAGATCGCGGCGGACAAGACAATATTTCATTAATCGTCGCACAGCTGACCAATATCTAGGGCTTATTGCTTTAAGGTACGGATAACTTCAGCCATGGTTTGCGGCCGATCATCTGGATTTTTCTGTAGGCAATGCATAATCAACTTGTCTAGTAACGTGGGCACAGGCAGCTGAGTCAGTTCTGACGGTGTTGGGGGAACGTCATTTTTGGTAATGGCAATCACTTGATCAACGGTATCGCCGACAGCTGCCGTTCTACCCGTAATCGCCTCATAAAGCAAAACGCCAAGACTGTAAATATCGGTTCTACCATCAATATCTGGTGCTTTTTCCATTTGCTCAGGTGACATATAACACACGGTGCCTTGTAATTTTTGAAAACCCGTCATCGACTTATCTTCACTACTAGCTAATGAATCGAGTTCATCAAATGCGGCTGTACTGCCGTCTTCACTTCTGACCTTAGCCAAACCCCAATCAAGCAACAACACTTCACCAAAGGGACCGACTAAAATATTATCAGGCTTAATATCACGATGAACAACACCGTGCGTGTGGGCATACTCAAGCGCATAGGCTACTTGAATAACAATATCGAGTAACTGACTCAGATCATATCGTTCACGGTAATTCATTATTTCGCGAAAGGTATAGCCATGCACTAGCTTCATGGTAAAGTAATAATGACCTTTCTGATCGCGACCCAATTCATAGGTAGGCATGGTGTTAGGATGTTGCAGCATGGCAGAGACGCGCGCTTCACGTAGTAAGCGCTTTTGCTCAATAGGGTCGTCAGCAAATTCAGGACGCAGTGATTTATAACAAACTACACGACCCAAATGCAGATCTTTGCATGACTGAATTAAGGACTTTCCGCCCTTAGCGATGGTGGTGAAATACGCGTAGCGAAAATTAGCACCCAAAGATTGCGACAAATCCTTGTCAGTTTGTTCAAGATAAAGCTCAGGGAAATCGGCCTGTTTAAACTTGGGGAAATCACTCATCGACGACTCAATTATTCATTTATTCAAATACCATGATAAATGATTATAGCCCAGCTTTCAGCCAATCAAGTCGTTTATTTATAAATAGCCTTCGACTAAACGTAATGACTCATTCCAAAGTTGCTGCGCGAGCGCTGAATCTTGCGCTTGCTTTGAGGGCACAGCAATATCACTGTCGGCGAAATAGGCGCCACTCGTCTCAGACAGTGATGGATGCGTCGCGACATAGCATTGCGTCGCAGCCCCCTGCGCAACAGTGCGTTGGAAAAAATTAGCAAAGAACTGAATCACATTAAATAATGGCCCAGCACTGTAACGGCTGAGATTGGTTTTAATCACGCCAGGATGAACCGCATTAGCCGTAATTTTAGTGTCTGTTAATCGCTGACCCAAAGACTTCGCGCAGAGTATGTTAGCTAATTTTGACTGGCCATAGCTTTGCCAAGGGTTATAACCTTGACTACCATCAAGGTTAGTGAAATCAATACCGGCTTTGGGTGTCTGCACATGCCCCATGCTCGAAAGCAAAACAATCCTACCTTGCTGAGCATTTTTCAATTGCGGCAATAAATGGTTGATTAATAAAAAATGACCCAAGTGATTAGCGGCGAATTGCATCTCTAAAGATTGTGCATAGCCATTGGCTATTTGCAAACTTGCTGGCGACATAATGCCAGCATTCGCCATTAAAATATCAATCCTCGTGAATTTTTCTTGCACAGCCCTAGCACAAGCTAGCACCGACTCTGGTTCACTTAACTCACAAGCGACAGGTGTCATGGTGGACCCTTGCACAAGGGCTTTAACCTCAGCGCAGGCTTGCTCTGCCTTCGCCAAACTTCGGGCTGCGGCAATAATATGCGCACCTCGCATGGCGAGCACACGCATTGACTCAAATCCTAAACCGGAATTAACGCCGGTAATCAGTACTGTCTTACCATTAAGATCAATACCCTCTGTTACTTGTTCAGCACTCGAGCGACGAGTAAATGGAGAATGGGGGTTTTTCATATAGGACTGCCATTTTTTTCGCAATTAATTTAATTCGCTATGAATTAAGCTCGCCATAGCGGAAAGACTTGCTCAGGATCGCATTCTTCTTCAAAAATCCACTTACACATACGACGCACTGGCTCAATAGCATCTTGCGGTGAAGCTGAGGTCACATTGCAGGCATAACCTAATGACGTAAGGCGTTGCGCACCATAAATAGGCAATTGATCGCGCAATTGTTTTTTTAAACTCTCTGGATAAATACCCACCGTTTGGGTATATGAGGTGACGGCATCGGTGACTTTGCTAATAGCATCGACCGGAACTAAATTCGCGACACGGCCACTCAACATGGATGAATAATCTACTGGCTCATCAAATTGCGATATGATCACAGCACCTTCATCGTCTTCACCACCGACAATACGATAAAAAGTATCATCTAAACGTGTGGCCTCCATTTGATCGCGCAACTCACGATCAAAACTGCGCGGCTTTGAGGTTAACTCCTTAGGCATGGCAATCATTGCCGCATAAATCATTTCACCGAAACGGTTTAGCTGCTCGATTGCGTCAGCGTCAGTACCGCATAAGACATAAATAACCCGCGCACTGGCACAGGCTTCTTGGTTCGCCATGGCAATGTCGCAGGCCGCACGCTTGGCGACTTCTTCCATTGTTGGTTGATCGACAAACGCCTCAGGGCCAATAATCGTTGCACTGCGCTTAGGGTCTAAAGCGATCATTTCTAAGCCCGGCTGAATAAATTGAGTAATATGTTTTACCGATGCAAAACCACCCCAGGCAATAATTTTTTCTATGTGTTC
>CALCNB010000062.1 GCA_937897785.1 uncultured Cellvibrionales bacterium
TAGCCAAAAGTGCTCGTATTTGTGCTGACTATGGTTACGATGAAATCAACCTAAACGTAGGCTGTCCAAGTGATCGAGTTAAATCCGGAGCTTTCGGCGCCAGCTTGATGAATCACCCGCAGACAGTCGCCGATGGCGTTAAGGCAATGCGGAATGTCGTCGATCTACCAGTAACCATTAAATGTAGAATCGGTGTTGACGACAATGATAGCTATGAAGCCTTGCAAAATTTTGTTGGTCTTAATGCTGAAGCAGGTTGTGATACTTTTATTGTACATGCACGAAAAGCATGGCTATCAGGTCTAAGCCCAAAACAAAATCGAGAGATTCCTCCATTAGAGTATCCTCGCGTATTTCAACTCAAGCAAGACTTCCCCGAACTGAAGATCATTCTTAATGGCGGCCTTAAAACCATAGCGCAATGCAAACAGGCGCTAGTAAAGCTTGATGGTGTAATGGTCGGTCGTGAAGCTTACCAAAATCCCTTTATGCTAAGTGATGTTGACAGCTTTATTTTTGGCGTGAGTGACACAGCCATTCACGACGCAATGTCAATTGCGGAAAGCTATGCCAGCTATATAGAACAACAGCTATCGCTTGGTGTAAAACTGAACCACATGACCCGTCATACACTTGGCCTTTTTAATGGTAAGCCTGGCGCCAGACAATACCGTCGCCACTTGAGCGAGAATGCCTATAAGAATGATGCCGGCGTTGAGGTTTATCTTCAAGCATTAAACAAGATTACTACCATGGGATGACTTGGTCCGTTATAGAAATTATCATATAATCCGGCTATCTTCATACCAACACAATAAAATAATTTAGTTACTATTCGATAGTAACTCTTCTCAAGGCTAGAGATTATGTTTAAAAAGATAACGGCTTTATTTCAAAGTTTAACCGCTAAAGAATTAGAGAAGCCTGACCCTGAAAGACTTTCTTACTTAGCAGCAACAGCATTAATGATTGAGTTAAGCCGCGCCGATAATTCAATAGACCAGCAAGAAATACAAACTATCATAGCAATAGCCACCGATACATTTGGCTTATCCGACGACGAAGCAACCGACATTCTTAGTGAAGCCAAGCTTAAAAATGCTGAAGCAATATCACTGTATGAATTTACTGACACCATTAATCAGAACTTTAATAAAGAGCAAAAATATAACTTAATCAGAAATATCTGGCGAGTAGCTTATGCAGACAAAACGATTGATGCCCATGAAGATTATTTAGTCCGTAAAGTTGCTGATTTAATTTATATCAGCCATGCTGATTTTATTAAAGCAAAACATGAAGCGAGTAAGCTATAACAAAAACTGTGCGCTAAGATCGCGTTTGCTCCAACGACTCAACCAGACCACCAAAACAAGCACGATTATCCTCAGTTAGCTCCATTAATGCTTTATGGGCAGCAATTACAACCTCTTTAACTTCAGCCTCTGTACAATCAAGAATAGGTAAATCCTTAAAGTTTAATCTGATATCACCAAAACCCTCTTGTATATCAAACACCGCTGAAAATCCCATACTAATAATTAAACGCTGAATATCCTCATTAGCACAAAACAATACCGCCTGCTGATGGCAATACTGCTGGGTATAAACAGCGACTTTCGCCAAAACACCAAGTGTTGTGCTATCTAGATTTGTCGCGCCAACTAAATCGACATATACAGACTTTATGCCTACTTGCTTTATCACTGCCTCACAATAACTTTCTAAGCTGACGCACCATGGCACTCGCACATCACCATCAAGCTTAAGCCAAAAACTGTCTTCACCTTGTAAGCCAACAAGAATTTTACTGTGAGCCAAAATTCAACGCCTCTTAATCGAATATAAAAAATCTTGTAGCAAAATAGCAAAGCATACTTTTGACATGTTTACTTTCTATCAATCACTAACAACGCAATATCATCAGGGTATTGTTTAACAGTATCGACATTAAGCTGGTTAAATATAGACTCTTCGTCGGCCTTTAAGTTAACCGACTGGTCAAGCAGGTATTTTTCTTTATCAACCAAACTTGGTTGATCAATCACCTCTAAAATACCGTCAGAAAACATCATAAATCTAAACTTATTGGGCAAATCTACAAGCACTTCTTGATAGCTGGTTTGCTCAAAAAGACCTATCGGCGCACCCTCTCCTTCCAGATAGCGCGCCTGCCCATCACTGATTAAAATCGGTAACGGTAAAGCGCCAGCGACAGAATAAGTCAGCTGATTTTTTTGAACATCAAGAACCCCATAAAACAAAGTTGCATGCTTACCAATAGCGGTGCCCAGTAATTCGGCATTCGCTTGAGCAAGGAAGTCAGCTGGGTGCAATATACCACCATCATTATAGCGATTATATTCGCTGCGCATACGCGCTGTTAGATTCTTCATTAACACTGTGACAAATGCTGATGAGGCTCCATGCCCCGAAACATCAGCCATAAAAAAAACAACGTGGTCATTACCTACAGTCACATATTCAACAAAGTCGCCACTGAGGTAAACCGAAGGAACAATTTGATGCTTAAAAATGTAAGCTGACTTTTGCATTGGACTGGCAGGCAACATCTTCATTTGAATCTGCAGACCGGCTTGCTGGTCTTGCTCTAATACGGCAAGATTAGCTTTTAATTCGCGGTTAGCCTGTTCAAGTTGATTTCTGTATTGAAGGTTTTCGCGCCGTAAACTAAAGCGTTCCAGGCTTCGCTCAATCGCATGCTCAAGAACTTCAAGATCAATAATGGGTTTAATTAAATAATCACTGGCGCCTAATCGTAGAGCTTCAAGCGCATCGCTCATGACACCCGCACCTGAAATGACAATAATTGGCACATGAGGATAGGCATCGGCAATAACTTTCAAAATATTAATGCCATCTAGTTCAGGCATTCTTAAATCACAAAGCACCAACTCAGGTTTTTCACTAGCCATCATGGCTAAACCAGATTCGCCATCGGCGGCTTCACACATGATGTAGCCACTGTCACTTAGGTACGAAGCGATGGAATGACGAACGTCATCGTCATCATCAATGACAAGCACTTTAACTAGACCGGAGCTACTGGGAATATCCACGCGACATTATCTTCAATCGATTAATGGAAAATTAATTATATGCTTACAATAGAGGCTTCATTTAAACACTTATGAAGCAAGAATGGGAGAATTAAAGCGAGGAAAAAGAACACTTATGTTCGGTAATAATAATCAATTAATCGCAGCATTGACTGCTGAATTAAAAACTCAACGCAAAATTGAATGAATAAAGCCTAGCACTTAAAAATCTTCGTCGAAGTCATCATCCAATTTTCCATTAGCAATGGCAGATGCCCTTGTTTGCAGATATATATCACGAAGGAAGCCATAACGGTCGCCAGAAATCAGTTGCTCAGCATCAATAAGGTCAGCTCGCGTATCGATAAGATCAATCGCCCTAATAATATTTCTAGTTGAGACATGATCAACCTCTTCCAGTGGCGAAAGGTAGACATCGGGCGCAAAAGCCAGAGCATCTCTAAGGTTTCGCCCACCGAGCATAGGTAATACGATATACGGTCCGTCAGCCACACCCCAAACTGCAAGTGTTTGACCGAAGTCTTCTTTTTCAGACTCAA
>CALCNB010000063.1 GCA_937897785.1 uncultured Cellvibrionales bacterium
TATGCTGCACGGTGTCAGTCGTGAACAGCAAGATGCCTTTGCGGTTCGGTCTCATCAGCGTGCACATGCGGCGGCCACTGCGGGACACTTTGATGCTGAAATTATCCCTCGCCTTGGTCACGATGCTGACGGTGCTCTACGTTTAATGACGGCTGATGAGACGATTCGTCCTGACACCTCCTTAGAAACGCTGGCACAGTTAAGGCCTGCCTTTATGCCAAAAGGCGGTTCGGTGACGGCCGGTACATCGTCGCAAATTACTGACGGTGCAGCAGCTATGTTAATCATGAGTGCTGGCAAAGCCAAGGCGCTAGGCTTGTCACCTAAAGCCAGTGTTATTTCAATGGCCGTCTCGGGTGTTGACCCCTCTATTATGGGTTATGGTCCTGTGCCTTCTTCGCAGAAGGCGATGGAAAGGCTTGGTATGTCTATTAAGGATATTCAAAGCGTTGAGCTAAATGAGGCCTTTGCCGCTCAGTCGATACCCGTACTAAATGACCTCGGTTTGATGGATGACCTCGATCAGAAGGTTAATCTTTGCGGTGGGGCGATTGCATTAGGCCATCCGCTAGGTTGTTCTGGCGCCCGAATTATGACCACGCTAATAAATACCATGGAGCGAGAGGACACGGAAGTGGGCCTGGCTACCATGTGTGTTGGCTTAGGGCAGGGTGTGAGCACAATTCTTCAGCGTCTTTAATCTAGCTATATTATGCGGTATTGCTCGACAGGGGAGTTCATGGCTGTATGTTAGCCCTCCGAGTTCAGCTAATGTCTGAGCTCGAAGGGCTATCCATCTGCTTTTACAGCCTTTATTCTTATCCTTTGACGGTCATTATTGATTAGATGGGTGCCTGTTTTTCTATTTTCCAGTCACTTGGTCGCGCTAAATACTGTCATTATTCAACTTCCTTCTGATTCGGGCCATCAAGTATTGATCATTGGGGGGCAAATGTGGCAGAATCCGCCCGCTTTCAGCAGTCTAGAATAACGCTTGGCGGGTGCCTAAAAAGTGGCACATCGTTTACAGTGGAAGCTGGATAGAAAGTTAAATTTGCGGACGTGGCGAAATTGGTATACGCGCTGGATTTAGGTTCCAGTGGGGCAACCCGTGAGAGTTCGAGTCTCTCCGTCCGCACCATATTTTTGCTTTCAAGCGAAGAGTGATGCCGTCAAGTTGCTGAGCTCAAGACGACTTGAGGACTGACAAATTCTTACGCCTTCAATGACGCACCAAAATAACTGGCTAAGATTTATTAACCGTAGAGGATAATTTAATGCAGGTTTCCGTTGAATCGACCGATGGGCTAGAAAGAAAGCTAAATATTGCTGTGCCCGCCGAGCAGATCGATACAGAAGTAGCAAAGCGTATTGTTGATGCCAGCAAGAAGGTCCGTTTAGACGGTTTTCGGCCGGGTAAAGTACCGCGCAAAGTGGTTAAACAGCGCTTCGGTGATTCTATCCGCGCCGAGGTGTTGGGTGAGATTGCGAATCAAATGTTTCAACAGGCGGTGTCGCAAGAAGAGTTGAAACCGGTTGGACAGCCAGCTATTGAGCCTAAGGTCAACGAAGAAGGCAAGGACTTTGAATTTATTGCGACCTTTGAAATTTTTCCCGAAATTACATTAAAAGATACATCAGGTTTCGAACTCGAGCTGTTAGCGGCCTCTGTGAGTGATAAAGATGTCGAAGAGATGATCGATAAATTACGTGATCAACAGGCGACTTGGACGGAAGTCGCACGCCCAGCTGCGACGAATGATCGAGTGAATATTGATTACGCCGGCACCAAAGATGGCGAACCCTTTGATGGCGGCTCAGCCGAGGGCAGCGACTTAGAGCTTGGTTCCAAACGAATGATTGACGGGTTTGAATCTGGCCTGGAGGGTACCAGTGCCGGTGACTCTGTGACCTTAAATTTAACCTTTCCCGAAGAGTATCACGCTGAAGACTTAAAAGGCGCTGCCGTTGTTTTTGAGGTAACAGTGAATACTGTCAGTGAAAAAGTGTTGGCCGAGTTAGATGAGGCGTTTTTTGCCAAGTTTGAAGTTGAGGGCGATCTCGAAGACTTCAAAACCAATGTTAGGGAAAATATGACACGTCAGCTGGATGCCTCATTAGAAGCGCATCGTAAACAGTTAGTCATGGATAGGTTATTCGAAGAAAATAGTTTTGATTTGCCCGCGGCCATGATTGACTCTGAAATAGCCAATTTACAGCAGCAGTCGTTGGCCCAGTTTGGTGCCGCAGCAGAGAATTTTGATCTTTCCATGCTTCCTCGCGAGTTGTTTGAAGAACAGGCTAAGAAGCGAGTTGCGCTGGGGGTGATTTTGAATCAAGCGATCGTTGATTATGAGATCAAGCCTGACCGCGAAGCTTTAATGGCATTTCTTGATGATTTAGCACAATCGTATGACGATCCTGAAGAAGTTAAACAGCACTACTTATCTGATCAAAATCGCCTGCAGCAGGTGGAGATGATGTTGATTGAAAAAAGGGTTGTTGATGCAGTGCTTGAGTCGGCTACAGGGACTGAAAAGGCTAGCACTTATCAAGATGTGATGGAAGCAGCTCAGGCGAATCAAGGCTAGTTAGCTATTCACGTTATAAATGCTTAGCAATCATTTTATTAAGCGACTACACTAAGTGATTAGATGTGGTCGCTTTTTTGTTTACCCTATTGTTAAATTTTACATCTCGACTTAAGCTGGACCACATTCTCTTTCTGATACCGTTTAGGAGTATTAAAATTGACCGATTCAAGCAACACTCAAGCAATTACTGAGAACCTAGGCTTAGTGCCTATGGTGGTCGAGCAAACCTCTCGAGGTGAGCGATCATTTGATATTTACTCGCGTTTATTAAAAGAGCGGGTCATTTTTGTGGTCGGTCCGGTTGAAGATAATATGGCTAACTTGATTGTGGCTCAGTTACTGTTTTTAGAGTCTGAGAATCCTGACAAAGATATTAGCCTTTATATCAACTCTCCCGGTGGTTCTGTCACCGCTGGTTTAGCCATTTACGATACGATGCAGTTTATT
>CALCNB010000064.1 GCA_937897785.1 uncultured Cellvibrionales bacterium
ATAAAACTACATATTATTTTTTTTAACATAAGGCATTCTAAGTTTGTATGTTAGTCACTATTATGGCGCTACTAGTTGCTATTTTAGTTTTATGACCCATTATAACGCATATCAAGAAGTTAATAATTCCTTTATAATAATCTCGTTCAGTGCGCCTTCATGTTTCTTTATTTAGGTATTTAATCATGGAAAAACAGATAGATAACTGCGATGTCTCAAGTGTTGACTCATTAGTTGTTATCCCTTATGAGCAGATATCAGCTACGGCCTTAGAGGGGATCTTAGAAGAATTCATTACCCGAGAAGGCACAAATTATGGATTCTATGAACACACTGTCAAAGAGCAACTGGCAAAGGCAAAATTGATGTTGGAGCAAGGTAAGGTTTCCATTGTCTTTGATGCTCTTTTAGAGCGATGTCATATTATTGATGAGCGACAACTTGCTGAATTACAAACATTGGTGCCTGAGTGTTAAAATAATATGATTGAAAAGTTTTCTGATAAGGAATTTGAGTCGCAGGACTACAGGCTCGTTGATGCAAGAGGGTTGCTCTGTCCTGAGCCTGTCATGATGCTGCATAATACAATTCGTCAAGTAGCAGAAGGCGGTTTATTGAAGGTGCTTGCCACTGACACATCAACTGAGCGAGATATTATTAATTTTTGCGAGCACTTGAAACACCCGCTGTTATCTTGGCAAAAGGAATCCGATCTTTATACTTACTGGATCCAGAAGAAAATTGCTCCGGAGCGATCCGAGGATGTCTGAGCTACGCCATCGCGCATATGATTTAGAGCTAATTTTTCAGCAGTGCTTTACGCGCGACTTTAACACGCAGCTAGTAGGTGGTGTTGACGAACCACTTTACCAGCCGGCTGATAATAAAAATACTATTAATAAAATTTTTTATCGTGAGGATTTTTTTTCTAGTGCGCTCCATGAGGTCGCTCATTGGTGTATTGCGAGTAATAAGCGTCGTAAGTTACTTGACTTTGGCTACTGGTACGATGGCAGCTCTAGAAATAACGTTCAGCAAGCCCGATTTCAGTCTGTTGAATTAGTGCCGCAAGCCATTGAGCTGTTATTTTCTCAGGCCTGTCACTATTCCTTTGAAGTGAGTGTAGACAATTTTTCAGTAGCCCTAGGTGATATCATGATATTTGATCGTGAGGTTAAGGAAAAAGCCAAACAATTGAGCGCCTCTGGCTTGCCTAGTCGAGCAGTAATATTTTTGCAGGCACTAACAACTTTCTATGCAGGTTCAGGAACTATCGTATCTGCATAATCTAATATTCAAGCGAAGTGATTTACATTTCATGACTCAAATTCATATTTTAGCGGACGAGAATATCCCAGGCTTGGAAGCGCTTTGCGGCGATTGGGCTAGTATTTCAACTCGGCCTGGTCGAGCTATATGTGCTGCAGATCTCAAGAATGTTGATATTTTATTTGTTCGTTCAGTCACTAGTGTTGATTCAGCTTTGTTGGATGGCTCAAATGTAAAGTTTGTTGGTAGCGCAACCATCGGAATCGATCACTTAGATATCGATTATTTAGTGGCGGCCGGTATTCAATATGCCCATGCCCCTGGCTCAAATGCTAACTCGGTTGTTGATTTCGTAATGTCATGCATTCTCAGTAGCTTCGACTTGCAAGATATACCTAAACAGACAGTAGGTATCATCGGTGCTGGTAATGTGGGTGGTCGATTAGCAAATTGCCTTAATCATTTTGGACTTGATTTTTTAATTTATGACCCCTTCGTGGCACTTAATATTCCCCAGCAAGTTTCCCATCTTGACGAACTATTAGTCGCTAACGTTGTTTCCTTGCATGTGCCACTAAGCCATTCTGGGGATCACCCTACATGGCATATGTTTGATAAGCGTTTGCTTAGCCGCTTATCTAATCACTGTTTATTGATAAACACCAGTAGAGGTTCGGTAATCGACAATCAGGCGCTGTTTACATGTCTCGATAACGGTCAATCGCTAAGGCTAGCCATCGATGTCTGGGAGAATGAGCCTAATATTTTATGGCCCCTATGTCAGTTAGCTTATATTTCCACCCCTCACATTGCCGGTTATTCTTACCCAGGTAAACTAAGAGGTTCTGAGCAGATTGTTATGGCAGCGCAACACTTTTATGGGCTTGATTCATCACATTCTACTGCAAAGAGTATGTTTTCACTTAGTAATTTTGACTCGATACAAGATTACCATTTTGCGCTGCAAAAAATATATGATGTTGGCGCTGATCATGCATCATTTCATGCTCAGCTTGAGCTGGCGGATAATCCCTCAGATTGCTTTGATCATTTCAGGAAAAACTATCCTCAAAGAGACGAGATTAGTTATGACAGGTAGTGCTTATTCAGCCGCTGACACACTTTTTATGTCGCAGGCTATATCCCTAGCGAATCAGGCAGCGCTTGCTGGTGAAGTGCCAGTTGGTGCGGTTATCGTTAAACAGGGTGTTGTTGTTGGCAGCGGTTTTAATCAACCCATAACAACCAAAGACAGCTCAGCGCATGCTGAAATTGTTGCTATCCGTCAGGCTTGCCAAACTCTGGATAATTATAGGCTGCCAGGTTGTGATATGTACGTCAGCTTAGAGCCCTGCATGATGTGTGTCGGAGCGCTGATACATGCCAGAATTAATAGGCTTATTTATGCCGCTTCAGAGCCGCGGGCAGGGGCTATTCACTCTCGAATGCGATTACCAGAAAGTGATTTCATTAATCATAAAATTTCTTGCCATGGAGGCCTACTGAAAGAGCAAAGCGCTCAATTACTAAAAGATTTCTTTAGTTCAAGGCGTTAGCGCAGTAAAGCTTAAGTTAGGGCCTGCGGATTGATTCTATATCCGTCTTAATTTTATTGGCTATTTTTGTGCGGGGCGTTGTTTTGCGACGGCATCCCAGGATAATACATTTTGATAATGCCTGATATTTTGTACATAATGAACGGGTTCATAGCCCCGAGCATAACCGTAGCGAGTCTTTGAATACCACTTGCGTTGAGTCAGTAATGGTAAGCTCTGCTTAACATCATACCAGCTATTTGGATCGCCGCCTTTGCCTTCAGTAATAACTCTTGCATCTTCTAGATGCCCCATGCCAACATTGTAAGCGGCTAGTGCTAGCCAGGTTCTATCGGGGTCATTCACGCTAGATGGCAATCTATTTTTTAGTTTGTTAAAGTACACGGCGCCACCATTCAGGCTTTGCTCAGGATCAAGCCGATTCGTCACATTCACTTCTTTGGCGGTGGGCAGTGTTAGCATCATCATTCCGCGCACACCAGTTCTCGATTTTGCTAACGGGTTCCAACCAGATTCTTGGTAGCTTATAGCTGCTAATAACTCCCAATCTAAGTTATGTTGCTCAGCTATGTTTTTAATTGTATTTATGTACTTGGGCAGTTTGTGAGTAATATTTTTGGCGAATTCATAGGCGTCAACTTGGTTTATATGAACAGCTTGGCCATAATATTGTTCTTCTAATTTCGCTAATGTTCCATCGTGTCTAATTTTTGATATGAATTGATTGGCTGCTAAGAGTAATTCTGGATTAGCTGAATTATTTGAAAACGCCCACGCAAATGATACCTTCTCGCCAAGCGGAAAGGCCTTTTTTACTCGAGGGAAGAAGCCTTGATGAAGTAAAAAATCGGTACTGTCTAGCAGGGTATATTCAATTTCATTATTTTCTATCCGAGCTAAAATATCCATGTAGTCAACGTTATTTATTTCTCGCCATTGTAATTCAGGGTGTTTCGATCGAAATTTTTCTAAGCTAGCCGAGTGATTAGTATCCGCAGCTACGACAACTTCATGGCCAATAAGATCATTAGCCTTTCTTGGTTTTTGGTTACCTACTCGATAGACAACTAAGGGCTGACTTTCCATGTAGGACTCGCTGTATAAGATTTGACCGTTCAGGGTTTGATTGGTGCTTAGACCGGCTGATGCTAGGTCTACCTCTTGATTGTTTAGCTGGGCGAATAGTTCGGCATTAGAGTCGGTTGTGGTAATGATCAGTTTTTTATGAATGCTTTCAGCAAATTTTGCCAACAGTGCATATTCAAAACCGCTGGGGCCTTCGTCACTTTCAAAGTAGGTGTTAGGACTTATTCGGGTAATGACTCTGAGTTCATTAGTTAAATCTTTGTTTGGTGTAATGTCAGTTTGCCAGGTTTTTTTTTCCGATGAATTGGCAAGCAACGTCAGGGCGGTGATCACAAGTATGATTGCAAGACCGAATTGAATCTTTTTAAATTGCTGGACTGTCCGGCGGCGAGTTATTTTATCGCCCTTATGATTAAGCACTGTTATATATCTCGGTGTAAATGTGGTCTTGGTAATAGCATGGCTTATAGCCTGCGTATTCAAGACGACTATGGTAGTGAAGAGCGTCTTACAGTACCAGCTTGAGCTATCGAAATAGTGTTTTTGACTTGCTAACTGATTTGGTGCATTGATTTTATCTTGCTGTTTTAAATAGTATTTTTAGATTTCTGCAGAAAGCTTAGAAAATGTGATTTTTCACACATCAAAACTACCGTAAATGGTGAGTTTCTTAATCATATATGTATCGCTAACAAACGAATCAGAATAAAATAGCTTGGGTTATTTAGTGATATCGATGTGATTCTTTTTATCTACCTATTTTAGGAGCACTGTTTTCTGTCTAAATTAGAAATATTGTCAGGCCCTTCGGCTTTATCGGAATTCCGACTGGTTAAATTAAAGGCTAGCATTCAACGTTTGTTGCATAACCACTGGCCAGATGAACCTCTATCTGTGATCGGTTTAAAGGCGAATTATTTGCATGCTGTTGAGCTTAACGGAGAGCTTTCGCCAGACCAGCAATTGGTACTCGCTGAGTTGCTGCGCTACGGCCCCCAGTCATCAGATATAGCAGTTGATACATCAACGGAATAC
>CALCNB010000065.1 GCA_937897785.1 uncultured Cellvibrionales bacterium
TAATTTCGAGTAAATAAGGTGATGTCACGCTTTTCATTTAAGTCGGCTAAGGCTTCATCCACCCAGCCCAGTTTTTGACTGTATTTAGGGCTCATCCCGGTACCGACCCCGATACCAGTTTTACTGACCCAAATGTGTTTCGACGCTAGATAGGCATCGAGTGTCAGCGCATCGAGGGCGGGATGTTCTGCGCCCATCAAACAAGAGAAATTATCTCGCCAAATGCTTTTTTGATGGAAAGAATCGGGTAAATGATCAAATCGATTGATAGCCATATCGATTTCACCCCTTTCTAAATCGGCAAAACTAGCATCACTGGGGGTGAGAATATCGAGAGTGACATGCGGTGCAACTTCGTTTAAGCGACCTAACAATGGGGCGATAAGGGTAGTTTCTATATAGTCGCTGGCCATGATACGAAAGGTACGTGAACTGGTAGCGGCCTCAAAATGATCCACTGGTTGTAATGCAAGCTCGGCTCTGGAGAGGGCTTCAACCACTAAAGGCTCCATTTTGGTCGCCCGTTCAGTAGGCGCCATGCCGGAGCTGGTGCGGACTAAAATAGGATCGCCTAAAAGATCGCGTAATCGTCGCAGGGCGTTGCTCATGGCCGGTTGAGTGATGCCAAGTTTCTCCGCTGCCCTTGATACGCTTCGCTCTTTGAGTAAGGTATTGAGATAGACCAATAGGTTCAAATCGATGCGCTTGACATTCATTTAACTCCCCTTCGACTTAGCATTCATAAAAACCATAAGTTAGATAAAAGATATAAATTTCATTAATCAGCTGTATTCTATTAAGCTTTTCATTAAATGGCAAATGCTGCAGTGATAAATGTAATAAGCCACTAATATGGAATTTGTGTGAATTTAGCCTAGGCTGTTATTTAACTGTATTTTGAATGCTATTTTGAATGCTATTTTGACTTGCTTAACCCACAAATTGGTTACTTCAACCAGAGAATTAAGGAAACCTGTTCATGTCTTACTCAGATGACATCCAGCAAATAACGGCATTGCGACAACAAGCAGACGGCCGGTGGAATGCGATCAACCCAGAATATGCCGCCAGAATGCGGGTTCAAAATCAATTTCAAAATGGCCTAGAGATTGCCAAGTACACTGCGGCGATCATGCGTAAAGATATGGCCGAGTACGATGCAGATTCTTCACAATTCACCCAGTCATTAGGTTGTTGGCATGGGTTTGTTGGCCAACAAAAGATGTTGGCGGTTAAAAAGTATCACGGTAGCACTAAGAAACGTTATTTATATCTATCCGGTTGGATGGTCGCGGCGCTGCGTTCAGATTTCGGCCCGCTGCCAGACCAGTCAATGCATGAGAAAACCTCGGTCTCGTCGTTAATTGAAGAGTTGTATACCTTCTTAAGGCAAGCCGATGCACGTGAATTAGGTGATTTATTCAAAGCCTTAGATGCAGCGCGCGAGGCTAAGGACACTAAAAAGGAGCAATCATTATTAACTCAGATCGATAATTATGAGACACATATCGTGCCGATCGTTGCCGACATTGATGCCGGATTCGGTAATGAGGAGGCCACCTACTTATTAGCTAAAAAAATGATTGAGGCTGGCGCTTGCTGCATACAAATTGAGAATCAGGTCTCCGATGCTAAGCAGTGTGGCCACCAAGATGGCAAAGTAACCGTTCCCCACGAAGACTTTTTAGCGAAGATTAACGCGGTTCGCTACGCGTTTTTAGAATTGGGTGTCGATGATGGCATTATTGTCGCTAGAACCGACTCACTGGGTGCGGGCTTGACGCAAAAGATACCGGTCTCTATTAACGAGGGCGATTTAGCCTCGCAGTACAACGACTTCCTTGATACCACAGTGGTCAACTCACCTGATGAGGTCAATGAAGGGGACATATTGCTTAAACAAAACGGCCAGCTTGTGAAGCCTGTGCGGTTAGCCAATGGGCTGTACCGTTTTAAACCTAATACCGGCGAGGCACGCTGCGTTTTAGATTGCATTACCTCATTACAAAATGGCGCTGATTTGATTTGGATAGAAACCGAAAAACCACATGTGAAACAAATTGGCGATATGGTTAATGCGGTTCGTGAGCAAGTACCCAATGCTAAGTTGGTTTATAACAATTCACCCTCATTTAACTGGACATTGAATTTTCGTCAGCAGATATTTGATTTGTGGGCAGAGCAGGGCAAAGAGATGTCTGCCTATTCACGCGAAGACTTAATGAGTGTTGATTACGACAGCACGGAACTCGCCATTGCCGCCGATGAAAAGATTCGTACCTTTCAGGAAGATGGTTCAAGAGAGGCGGGTATTTTTCACCACTTAATCACGCTACCGACTTATCATACCACGGCATTGTCGACTGACAATTTAGCCAAGGGCTATTTTGGTAATGAAGGAATGTTGGCCTATGTTGCTGGGGTTCAACGAAAAGAACTTAGACAAGGTTTAGCCTGTGTTAAGCACCAAGCAATGGCGGGTTCGAATATTGGTGATGATCATAAAGAATACTTTTCAGGCGATCAGGCACTGAAAGCATCTGGCAAAGACAATACCATGAATCAATTTGATTAATGCTGATTTGGCTCGCCTCACCGACCAGTTAGCTCAGTAGCTTTAAAGCCAGTAGGACATTATAGTCTCTGGCTTTTTTTTTAATCATGGATAGGTATATGATGGGCATTGGATAGGTTTTAAAAAGGCGTAGTTTAAATGGCAATTATTATTTCTACCCCCGATCTTTGTGATCAGTTTGACCAACAAGTCGACGTTGCACAACCGTTGTTTAGGCACTTTGGTGGCAATAGCCAGGGCTTTGGTAAAATCACTACCGTCAACTGCTTTGAAGATAACTCTTTGGTCGCTGAGCAGGTTAAATCGCCCGGTCATGGCGGTGTATTAGTCGTCGATGGGGGTGCGTCCATGCGCTGTTCGCTGTTGGGTGACCAACTAGCGGCAGCTGCTGTTGGCAATGCTTGGTCAGCGATTTTAATTAATGGCTGTATTCGTGATGTTGAGCTAATTAGCTCAATGCCATTGGTAGTGATGGCGCTGGCCTCTATCCCTAAAAAGACCGTTAAGGCTGGCCAAGGTCAGCTTAATGTGCCGGTTAGCTTTGCGGGTGTCACTTTCACGCCAGGTGCTTACCTTTATGCCGACCAGACAGGCTTATTAGTTTCCGACCATGATTTATTAGGTTCAAAAGATGGCTTTTCTCACGATGCCGATTTATCGTAGGCATTATTGCAAGAGGGCTTGCCCATGTTATTAACTGAAGTCAATTACCCATGAATATAAACGAAACGATTGCGGCAACCATTCTTGAAGGCTTCGAAGCGATGATGGCCGACTTCATGGAGGTGACGCTAGGCGCACAGGCGCGATTTGAGGAGGCCCAGTGGCATGAGGTGCACGCAGCGATGCGGTTACGCTTGACCGTTTATAAACAAAAAATAGGAGATATTGAGTTACAGTGCAAAGCCTTAGCGAACGATGATTTAGACAATATGAACAGTTGGCAGTCGGTTAAGATTTGTTATGCTGAAATGATTAAAACACACCCGAATAAACTGATAGCGGAGTCGTTTTATAATTCAGTATTTAGTCGGGTTTTTGGTCATGTGGCGATACGCAGTAATACGGTTTTTACTGGCGTTGAACATTTAGATGCCAAAGCGATTAAAGCCGATGAGGTATTGATAGAATTCTCTTTTCAAAAAAGTTTGCAGCAGGTGATGAAAGCCATGCTGCAGCATTTTAAATTTCAAATTGACTATGAAGATATTGATCGCGATGTCGATCAGATTGTGGATCGTGTGCAAGAGTTCTTTGCGGATATTCGCCCCTATGATGGTGATATTTCGATCAAGATTTTTGAGTCTGTGTTTTTTAGAAATAAAGGCGCTTACTTAATTGGTTATATTGATCTGCCTGATGAAACCATTCCAGTCGCTTTACCGTTCATGCACAATGAAAGAGGACAGGTCTATGTCGATACTGTCGTGCTTGGTAGCGATGAAATCAGTATGATTTTTAGTTTTACCCGCTCGTACTTTATGGTTGATGCGCCTATTCCTGTCAAGTATGTGGCAATTTTGAAAAGAATGATGCCTCATAAAGAAATATTTGAATTATTTACCGCCATCGGTTTTGCTAAACATGGCAAGACCGCGTTTTATCAGTACGTTGCTTCCTATACTAAACAGCTGCCGCTTCATCAGCAGTACGCGTCCGCGCCAGGTATTAAGGGTATGGTGATGCTGGTATTTACCTTGCCTGATTTTGATTACGTGTATAAAGTCATTAAGGATCGCTTTACCCCGCCTAAAGATATGACTCGTAAGCAGGTCGAGCAAAAATACAGTATGGTTAAAAGCTCTGATCGGGCAGGGCGAATGGCCGATATTTATGAATTTAAACATTTGGCGTTTGATCGACGTCGTTTTTCAGAAGAACTGATGGCTGAGTTGTACAAAGAAGTGCCCTCAATGATTGAGATTTCAGGCAATGCTTTAATTCTTAAGCATGTCTATGTCGAAAGGAAGATGATACCGTTAAACTTATATCTACCGGATGCGGACGATGCGAGCACTTACAGTGCCATTGATGAATACGGCAATGCGATTAAGCAGCTTGCGGCCGCAAATATTTTTCCTGGCGATATGTTACTAAAAAACTTTGGCGTCACCCGACATGGTCGTGTAGTGTTTTATGATTACGATGAGATTTGTCTACTGTCCGAGTGTAATTTCCGGAAAATTCCTCAGCCAATGACTGAAGAGCAGGAAATGGCTTCAGGCGCATGGTTTGACGTTAAAGAAAATGATATTTTCCCTGAGGAATTTCGCTTATTTTTTACCGGCAACCCTAAAGCTAAGCGGGTCTTTAATCAGCTGCATGCTGACATCTACGATTATCAATTTTGGCAAGGCTTGCAACAAAAAATACACGGAGGCTATATAACCGATGTATTCCCCTATCGTCGTCAAAAACGGTTTAAGCGTTTAAGTTAACTTGCATCTGTGCATCCTTAGCTATTTAGTCGCGTCTTAGTTTGTCATTGGGCGCAATGGGGGTGGGAAAATTAAAGATCACAATATAGGTTGAGATGATAAACGTTAAAATAGCTGTGGCTTGGATAAGATGAGAGGCGTCATCGCCAATCAATAATGCGCTGGTTGCCACATAGGCTATCAATAAGGAAAACTCGCTGTTTTGCCCCAGTCTAAACCCAACACTCCAGGCTAAATCTCGATGCTCATCCATTCCCTGTAATAAGAAGCGAAAAACGATCGGTTTAACGATGGTCATCATTATGGCCAGTAAGGTGGCGGGAAGAATGATATCGGCCAGTAAATTCAGGTTGAATTGGGCGCCTAGGGCAAAGAAGAATAAAATTAAAAAGAAATCTCTAAGCGGCTTTAGGTTAATGGCGATGTACTGTGATATTGGGCTGGTCGCTAAGGTAATACCGGCAATAAAAGCGCCTATTTCGGCGGATAATCCAAGCGCTGTAGCTGCCTCGGCCATGCCCAGACACCAACCGATAGCGAGTAGAAATATATACTCCTGAAATCGGTCGAAGCGATTAATGAGTGCTAAGAGTAGATATTTGACTGCAAAATAAGCCGCTAAGGCAAGTACCGGTAAGCCAATCAGTGCCTTGGCAATGAGTTCAATATCCAGTTGTCCAGCATCACTACTCAGTAAAATAATGAGAACGAAAATCGCTAATAAATCTTGCAGCAATAATAGGCCTATGATTAATTCACCGGTATGACGATGGTGTAGCACCGTGGTTGGCAGTAATTTAATACTGATAATGGTGCTAGAAAACATCATGGCGGCGCCAATAACCAACGATTCTATTAAGCTAAAGTTAAAGCTATAGGCGATGCCAAAGCCAATCGCTGCAAATATCAAGGCACTGAGTAGGGCGACTAAGGTGGCTTTTTTAGCGACCGCAAATAGAGCCTTGGGTTGCATGTCAAGCCCCAGCAAAAACAATAAAAATATAATGCCAATATGACCGCTTTCTTCTAAAAGCTCGATATCACTGACGAGTTCAAGTCCGTAGGGGCCGATCATCGCACCCAATAAAATATAGGCGATGATTAACGGTTGCCGCGTGTACAAAGCAATAGATGCGAGTACTGCGGCACCGCTGAAGATTAAAAAAAACGAGAATATGAGTGAGTCAGGTTCCATCAAGCAACTATGCCCGAATTGCCCTCGGCCATCAAGGGGCTTATTTTTTATTGGGCAATACGGTCGAACAATACCATCGAAAAATATCGTTTAGAAAAATCATGAGTAGCAGTAATCTATAGTAGGTGCTATCTGTCGATGCGATGCTACAGCCGACTGTTAGCGGCTATGGCCTAGCGCTGATGAAAAATCGGTGTGCGCTGATCACTGCCTGCTTGGTAACTGATAGAAAAGTCATTTAGGCATTTAATGGCTGTCTCTGGGTTGACATCGCTTCGCAGTAAGAAGCTGTTAAATCCGCAGCGTTGATAAAAGTACATTTGATCGGGCAGAATGTCGCCGATCGCTCGAATTTCTCCGCGGTAAGCAAAATGATCGCGTAATGTTCGTGCGTAGGAATAGCCTCTACCATCAGAAAAAACGGGAAAGTTAATCGCAATGAGGGGGATATCATGACAGATCGATGCCAGTGGCTCAGCCGGTTCATCACTGTCTAACCACAACCCTATATTCGCCTTACCTAAAGCCATGGATTGATTTTCTTGCCATCGCGCGAAAGGTAAAATAATGTGATCACTGTCAGCTAAGCGGCTAAGATCGATGTCTTGCTCTTTATCGATCAGTTGCCAATTATTGTTGCTGAGTTGTTGGTCTTTAATTAATAGGGCGGCATTATCCGGCATAGACATATTCCTTAAAGGGGGCGATGCCTAATCGACGGTAGGTATCAATAAACAATTCCTCATCGGTTCTTTTATCCACATAGACGTCGAGTATTTTTTGAATCACTTCGGGAATTTCTTCCGAAGAGAAAGAGGGGCCTAATATTTTTCCAATCGAGGCTTTTCGACTCATATTTCCGCCCAGCGAGATTTGATAAAATTCCTTGCCTTTTTTGTCGACGCCTAGAATACCAATATGGCCAACATGGTGGTGACCGCAGGCGTTCATACAGCCCGATATATTGAGATCGATGGGGCCTAAGTCATAGAGGTAGTCGAGATCATCAAACTGGCGTTGCACGGCCTCGGCAATAGGTATCGATTTGGCATTTGCCAGTGCGCAGTAGTCACCACCGGGGCAGCAAATTGGATCGGATAAATAGCCCAAATTGGGTGTCGCGATGGCAAGCGATTCACAGTCTTGCCAAAGTTCAAATAGATCCGCTTTTTTAACATCGGCTAATACAATGTTTTGATGATGCGTGTTGCGCAATAGCCCGCCAGAGAAACGGTCTGCGAGATCCGCGATCGCCTCCATCTGAAAGTCACTAATATCGCCGGGAGCGATGCCGGTCGGTTTTAGCGCTAAATTAACAATAGCATAGCCAGGTTGTTTATGCGGCTGGACATTTTTGTCTAGCCAGCGGCTGAAAGCTGTTGATTCTAATCGCTGTGATTGCAATTGCGTATTGCTGCTTTGATCATCGATTGACTCGTAGTTATGAGGAATAAAAAAAGCTTTGACGCGATTGACTGCCTCGACATTGAGTGTGTTCTCGTTATCTTTTATGAATTGCCACTCTTTTTCAACGCGTGCAGCAAAGGCTTCAGCGCCCATTGCTTTAACTAGTATCTTTATTCTGGCTTTATACTTATTATCACGTCGACCTAATTGATTGTAGACGCGCAATACCGCTTCAAGATAGGTGATTAAATGCGGCCAGGCTAAATTAGGTTTAATCAATTGACTGATCACAGGGGTTCTACCGAGACCGCCACCGACATGAATATTGAATGCGGTTTCGCCTGCATCGTTATGAATTAATTCAACACCAATATCATGAAATTTAAATGCGGCCCGATCTTCCTCAGTGGCACAGACGGCGATTTTAAATTTTCTGGGTAATAAGGCAAACTCGGGATGAAACGTCGACCATTGCCGAATCAGTTCGCACCATGGTCGTGGGTCTTCAATTTCATCGATGGCGACACCTGCATATTGGTCAGTGGTAGTGTTACG
>CALCNB010000066.1 GCA_937897785.1 uncultured Cellvibrionales bacterium
AAGCCAGTGCCAACCAACGTGCGGGCCGATGTGGCAGAATAGCTGCAGGTACTTGTTATCGCTTGTATACAGAAGCAGACTTTAATCAGCGGCCCGAGTTTACCGAGCCTGAGCTGCTGAGAACTAATTTAGCGGCCGTCGTTTTGCAAATGAAAGCCCTAAAATTAGGAGAAATCCAGCAGTTTCCTTTTTTAGAGCAGCCAGACTCAAGACAAGTCCGTTCAGGTATTAAAACGCTAGAGGAGTTAGGTGCTTTAAATCATAAGGGGCAGCTCAACAGGGTGGGACAAAGTCTTGCGCGTCTACCTATCGACCCTCGGTTAGGGCGTATGTTGCTTGCGGCTTTGTCGAAAAAATGCCTGTCTGACCTGTTGGTTATTGTCAGTGCTTTAGCGGTACAAGACCCGCGTGAATACCCCAGTGATAAGCGACAAGCTGCCGACATGAAACATCGTCGGTTTTGGCACCCTAAGTCGGATTTTTTAACCTGGGTTAATCTTTGGCATTACTACGAGGCAAAACTCGCCGAGTCAACCCAAAGCCAGCTGCGTAAGCAGTGCAAGAAAGACTTTTTATCCTATCCCAAAATGCGTGAATGGCGTGATTTACATCGACAGTTATTATTAGCCATTAAGCCATTAGTGGCGAAGCAATCATCGGCCGATGATGCGCTGCATACAGACCGCGTCTGGCTGGCGAACGCGATTGACAATGATGCGCATCAACTTAACTTCGATCAAGCTGAGATAGAGGTCATTCATACGGCATTATTAACTGGTCTAGCGACTAATATTGGCGGCAAGGAAAAGAAAGGTGAATACCGTGGTGTAAGGAATTTACGGTTCTTTTTATTTCCTGCCTCATCGCAGTTTAAGTCGGCACCACGTTGGGTGATGTCGGCAGAAATTGTTGAAACGCGAAAAGTCTATGCGCGAACCCTTGCAGCGATCGATCCATTATGGGTGCTTAAAGCGGTTCCGCAATTGATTAACTACGAGTATAGCGAGCCTTACTGGGATGCTGAACGTGGACAGGTGATGGCGTATCGGAGTAGTTCGTTGTTGGGGTTAAAGATACTGTCACGGCAGGCGGTGGTCTTCGAGTCAATTGATGCTCAGCTGTCAAGACAGATTTTTGTTCAGCAGGCGCTAGCTGAGGGGCAGCTAAGGCCGCAATCGAAGCTATTGAACTTGGCCGATTTTTGGCGCCATAACCAGCAATTAATTGATCAAGTTAAGTGCTTAGAGGAAAAGACGCGACGAAGAGACTTGCTCGTTGATGAGCTTGCTTTAGCGGATTTCTATCAGCGAAATTTACCTGAAAAAATCAACAGCCGACGAGCCCTTCAGATTTGGTTGTCAAAGTACCCAAAGCGACAAGAGTCGCTTTTTCTCAAGCGCTCAGACGTATTGCTCATATCTGAGTTTGATACAGCTATAAGTCAATTTCCTGATCACTTAAAGGTGGCTGATTTATCATTGCCTTTGCAATATCACTTTAACCCCGGCGACGAAAAAGACGGTGTAACCGCCATTATTCCATTGGCCGCTTTGGCTTATTTGCCGATCTATCCTTTCGATTGGCTGGTGCCTGGTATGTTACGCGATAAATGTATTGATTTAGTTAAAGCGCTTCCGAAGGCTCAACGTAAGCGTTTAGTACCCGTGCCCTCAGTGGTCGATAATCTGCTTGATAAAATAGATTGCGAGGAAAATTACAAAAAAAACGTCTCCTTAACTGAGGCGTTAGCCGAGAAAATTAAGATTTATTACTCCTTATCAATTGATCCTGTGCAGTGGCGTGTAGCAGCAAAAAAGAGTTTAGATCGATTTTGCTTAATGCGTTTTGAAATCCACGACAAACAAGGATTATGCATTAAGGAGGGCAGAGATTTAGCGACCCTGATTGAGCAATGCCGTGACCAACTCGATGAGAGTGTAGACCGTTATGCCAGTCATGGTTTCCGTCAGACAGGTCTTAATCGGTGGGACTTTGGTGCTTTATCGACTAGTCATGAATATCAGCAAGATGGTATGACGCTGCGAGGCTTCCCTGCGCTTATTGATAACAAGGAATCGGTGAGTTTAGATTTGCTATCTTCGCCTGAAGAAGCAATGACGGTATCAAGAAGGGGGGTCACGCGACTTTTAATGTTAGGTATGGCGGATAAAATTCGGTATTTGAAAAAGCAATTAGTCAAAGATTCGCGAGTTATTTTGCCTTATTATCGATGTGGTAGCCAAGAAGAGCTAGTTGAGGATATTATTCAAGCTGCCGTTGTTGAGGCTTGT
>CALCNB010000067.1 GCA_937897785.1 uncultured Cellvibrionales bacterium
TACCTAGAAATGAAGATGGATTTGGTGAAGAAAGACTAATCTTTAAAAATAAAATTGGTAGAGTTAGAGATATTGAGGTAAATACCAAAGGAGAAATTTTTTTGATTGCAGATGAGAATAAAACAACCCTGTATAAATTACTTCCTTAGTTAACTCTAAATTTTCTTAAAAATATATTCCCTGCAAAAAAGACTATTATACATAAAGCGTACATATTAATAGTTAGTGAATATGTTTCTGCTATAAATCCAATTACAGCAGGAGCAAATAATAAAGCTGAAAAACCCATAGTTATAAGATTCGTAACAGTAGTTGGGGTCAATAGGGTTCGGCGTAACAGCTTGGCGATGCGACTCGGAGGCTGAAGCTGGGGGCTTAACTGCAGGCGATCGATGCGCTTCAAGCGCTTGCTCGACCTTAACTGAGTCTGTAACAGACTCGGATGATACCACTCTCGACATACGCAATAACCCGCTCCATACCGTGGATTATGGCGACTCATTGACGCCATAAACCGTGTAGACAGTAATCTGCAAGCTCTATGCCTAGTAGAGTTTTATTAATCTATTCAATAACTTGAAGTTAATTATCGCGCGCTCATCGTTGAAGAAGTCAAACTTTTGTCAGACTCTTCACTGCCGCTATTTCAATAGGCCGGCAAAAAAATCGCCATTAACTGACCGCCTGCCGGTTTAGGTCGTACTTACGCATCTTTTCTACCAAGGTTGTGCGCCGCATCTGCAGTTTATCTGCGGCGCGGGCCACCACACCTTTTGCCTCATCGAGGGCTTGCTGAATCAAATGCTGCTCTAGATCGGCAAGATAGGCCTTTAAATCGATACCATCGAGCGGCAGCAGCGGTTTAACATCCACATTAAGGATATGTTTCATGGCCTCAAGGTTCGGCTGGCTATCCGTGAGATCGGCACCGTCATCACTGACATCCTGTTCTAGTTCAACGTAGCGAAATTTCGGGGGTAGATCTTTGACGCCCACGACACCGAAGGGGTACATAATCGCCATGCGCTCAACTAAATTGGCCAGCTCTCGCACATTACCAGCCCAGCCATGCTGGCAAAGCGACATAATCGCGGCGGAGTTAAACCGTATTGAACCGCGTTGCTCGTTTTCTAAACGTGAGATCAATTCATTTAATAACAGCGGCAAATCTTCAACGCGTTCACGCAAAGCCGGCATTTCAATTGGGAAAACATTTAAGCGGTAATACAAGTCTTCTCGAAAGTCGCCATCACTGATCATTTGCTCTAAATTTTTATGCGTCGCGGCAATGATGCGAACATCCACCTCGATCGTTGTATTACCACCAACCCGTTCAAATGTGCGCTCTTGCAAGACACGAAGAATTTTGACCTGCATATTGAGCGGCATATCGCCGATTTCATCAAGAAATAAGGTGCCCCCTTGAGCCATTTCAAAACGCCCGGCCCGGCTTGAAATAGCCCCAGTAAAGGCCCCTTTTTCATGACCGAATAATTCGCTTTCAAGTAACTCAGGGGGAATGGCTCCGCAATTAACCGGCACAAAGGGCTGCTGCTGACGCGGTGAATGGTAGTGTAAGTTACGGGCAACCACTTCCTTGCCAGTCCCCGATTCACCGGTGATTAACACTGTCACATTCTTGTCGGCTACTTGCGCCATTAATTCGCGCACCTGCTGAATTTTTCGACTGGTGCCGACTAAACTGCGAAATAGCACCGGATCGCGATGCAATGGTCGGCCATTCATAGTGTTTTGTTGCTGGCGATACACTTGTGCGCGATGAAGGTCGTCAACCAAACGGGCATAATTGGGCGGCATCTGAAGCTTAGAAATTACTGAGGGGGGTATCTCAAGCTCATTAAGATCGTTGCTATCATAATCTACAATCATAATCGGCAGGCCTGACTGCCATTGCTCGGCACATTGCAAATGCTCAACTAAAGGTTGTTGGTCTTGCGCCAAGACCAACAAACTAAGATTTTCTCGATAGGCACTGGTTTGAACCTCGGCCTGCTGCCACTCAGCATAAGAAAAACAACGAACCGGTTCGCCAATAAATTCAAAAACTAATCTAAGCTCATCGCGCCTACGCTGATCATTATCAACAATAACAATTCGCACTTCTTCCCACATAAAGCATCCTAAAATCGTCTATGAGCGTCATAAAACCAGCGTTAAGGTTTTTTTTGAAAAACAGCTTCGCAAGAGAGTCAAAAGAATGACATCTCAGTGGCGATTATCTAGGAGAAACACCACGCAAGCAAACACTATTGGAAAAAAAAGCGATCTAATTCATAGACTTCGGAAAAAAATGTCTACCAGTATTATTTTTAAACAATTTCGACGTAATGGCGAATGAATCAAGGGAAGTTATATTGAAAATCATCAACAATTTGCGCTTCAGAGTTTAGCGTGTTGTAAATACTGATCGCTCACTGCACGGGCTGATTGCGCTGCCTTCAGCTTTTCAGCAACTGAATCGCGCTCAAGGATACATTGCTGTTGGAGGGCTTGGTAGGTACTCAGCAATTGGCGCAGTTGGGATTCGTACTGCATCACCGCAGCTTTTGAACGGTCACCGGCAGCAAGCGATGTCGCCTGACTGGCAATCGCAGCCGCCTCTACACAAGGTCGGGTATAGTCATTGAGTCGATTGATCGCCGCCCAGTCATTGGCCGAAAAAGCATCGTCGAATGCCGCCATTAACTGCTCTAAGGACGGAACCGCCTCATCGCCTAACTGCCATGAATGAATTTTACGGTGAGTTACAGGCAACATAGTGCAATTCAAGCCTAAACCGTGATCGGCGAAGGGTTAGAAGCAACCGAATGCTCCGAACTGGACGGAGCGATTTCCAACCAAGCCGACTCCAATTGTTTCAATACGTCTATGGCTTCTTGCAGCGCTTGAATATCATCATTGACATTCGCATCAGTGACACGCTGTGTCACAAAGTAGTAGAGCTCGGTTAAATTTTTGGCCAAGATACCGTCACCAGCTTCTGGATCAACGCTGTCTAACAAACCACCGACAATACTAATAGCTTGGGTAAGCGCTTCACCCTTAGCTGCAATCTCATTGCGCTGCATACAACCTTTAGCAACTGCTAATTTTTCTAACGCTCCCTTAAAAAGCATGACAATTAAATGGTGCGGATCAGCATCGACAACACCCGTTTCTGTATCGATCAATTTATACTGCTGATCTTGTGCTGATTTACTCATACTCTAACCCTTGGCTGCTAATAACCTTTACTCTGTGAAATTTTTAGTCTACAGGCCTGGCTGCTCGTCTTGGATTCTCAACTTGAGGCAAGACATTTGATCAGCGCTAGCCGATAAACCCTGTAAAATGATCCCTCAACACTACTCATTCGTCTGGTTAATCAGCTTAAGTTGATCCAATAAAAAATCACCCTGCGAATTTAAATTAGAAACCATTAAGTCTAAGGCTGAAAATCGGGCTTTGAGATTTTCTTCGTAGCTCAGTAAACGGTCGTCTTGTGCTTCTCGTCGGCTTTGAATACGCTCTAACTCGGTGGATAACCCCGTGGTTCGAGTATCAATCATGCCTTGCTCACCACTACCGCCTAAAAAACCTGCCATAATTTCTTGAAGCGCGACAAATGCGCCTTTTTGATGTGGATAGGAGCTAGCATTATCTGATATTGCAACAGAGTCATAAACATCAACGAAACCCGTTGATTGATCCACTACTTCAATCTGAAAAGCATTTTCACTGCCAGGGTTTAGCGCGGATAGGACGAGCCTCTTGCCCTGATTGCCGAACAAATCAACGTCATTAATCACCATCGATTGAATAAAATCATTAGCCGGTGCATTATTGATAGCATCACTTAAACCTTGGACACTACTATTACCTAAGGCGACACTACTATAAAAACTAAATTGATCGCTATTACTTGTAATTGTTATTTGGCCATCTGAAACAACAAAATCATCAATAGAAGAATAGAGCGCTGTTTTATAGGTTTGAAATGGTTCTGTATCCGCATCATTGGCTGTTAACAGCTGAATCACATCCTCAAAATTAGTCGTCAGCAAGCCCTCTAACATACCTTGATCCAACGATAAATTACCTTCACGATCAAATCGAACACCAACATCACTGAGTGTTTGCACGCCCGCAGGTAAAGCTCTATGCTGAGTAAAGATAGTGCTACGAAGTTGAGCACTTAAACTGCGAAGCAAAGAGTCGCCCACTAACAAACCGGCGCTGTCATCACCCACACCGGCATTGCCTAAATCGTTAATGGTTTTATTTAAGTCGTTAAATGCCTTCACAAAATCATTTAAGTTATCGGCAATGCTTTGTGTATTGTTACTGATAGTGGCAGTTTCAGCCGCCGTCGTTTCCGACAAGGCCGTAATCGACACACCCTCAATCACATCGGTAAAAACTGCCCCTGAAGTCGAACTAATTAACTGACCATTGACGATGATCTCAGCATTCTCTGCGTCTAGGATTGATTGCATAGAGGACGCGGAACTATTATTTGGATCAAACCCCAATTGCGATAAGCCGATAGCATCCGTATTGTTACCATCATCATCACTGACTGAGAGGGTCATCTGATGAGCCGTACCCGTATCGGCAGCATTAATTACTAAGACAGGGCCACTGTCGGCATTCACAATCGTCGCCTCAATACCAGGATTATCAATGGCAGCATTAATCGCTGCGGCAATGTCAGCTAATGTACTTTGATTAGCATCAATAGCCACCACAAACAGGTCACCTTGCTGCGTTGAGATAGTGAGCTCGCCACCACCAATGGCCGTTGAAGCATCGCTTACGGTGGTATTCGTTACATCGACGAGTGATGAAGTTTGTAATGACTGACGCTGGCCAATAGTGTTTACTTCAATCGATAATGTGGCGGCATTAGCGGTGGTTGAGGCAGTCACCGAAAAAGCACTAGGGTTGGATGAAATCGCTTTTCGGCTTTCAAGGCTGCCTGCTTTCGCTAAATCACTCATGCTGTTATTGAACAGCGAGGCACTACTTTTCAACAACCCATAAGCCGAAATCTTTTCAGTTGCTATAAATGCTCGGCCATCAAAAGGGGCCGTATAGCGTTGTCGCTCATTAGCCACTAAAGTGTCTAAAAGCGTCTGCAGCTCTAAGCCGGACCCAACGCCTAAAGAAGAAATATTTGTCATGTAATCCAACTTTCCATCATTTACTTAGTAAATTCAATACTTGCTGTGGTATCGCATTTGCTTGAGCCAAAATAGCTATACCAGCTTGCTGCAAAATTTGCGTTCGAGTTAAGTTAGCTGTTTCAACTGCAAAATCAGCATCCTCAATTCGTCCCTTGGAGCTTGCCAATTGCGTTCGAACTTCTGATAAATTACTTACAAATGAATCTATCCTATTTGACACAGCCGCAAGATCAGTTCTTTGACCAGAAACATATGATAATGCCATATCAACGCTAGAAATATAAACTCTCGCGTTAGTAACGGTGTCAACACCACTGCCTGTAGAGAATATTTGGACGGAAGCAAAACCAGTCAACATCAATCCGCCTAAAGCTGAAAACGTCATGGGAGGGATAGTGTGAAATATGGCAAGTTGCCAATTGCTTTCATAACCTTCAAAATAAATACCACCATATTCCCTAGTACCATCCATTAAACCTATACCTGCCCATTTAGTATTATTAGCAATTCTGGTGATTTCAGACTCAAGTGCCGTGGCTTCTGCATCAAGAGCACCTCTGTCAAACCCTTCCAGTGTTCCATTAGATGCCTGAACAGCTAATTCCCTCATTCTCAAGAGAAGTGTCTGTATTTCCTTTATCGCCCCATCAGCGGTATCAACCATACTTTGTGCATCTGATGCGTTTCGTGAGGCAGCGGCTAAACCCTGGATTTCAGCGGTTAAACGTGTTGCTATTGCCTGACCGGCAGCATCATCTCTTGCATAGTTAATTCTTTTCCCTGTTGATAGTCTTTCCATAGCACTGTCGAGCGCGGACGTGGTTCGCTTTGCAGCGTTTGCTGCAAAAGAAGCTGCGTAATTTGAATTGATATTTACCATACCTATAACCTCCCAAAATATAAACAACCGTAGTTAGAAACGACATAGAACTGAATTTGTTTAGTAAAAATATACTTTTTTTTATAAGTTATTGATAACTAACGTTTTAAAATAAAAAGCCCCCCCTAGTTTTCACTAGAG
The DNA here is from genome assembly GCA_937897785.1 of uncultured Cellvibrionales bacterium. Taxonomy (GTDB): domain Bacteria; phylum Pseudomonadota; class Gammaproteobacteria; order Pseudomonadales; family UBA7434; genus UBA7434. The sequence goes on from CALCNB010000067.1 coordinate 6,208, forward strand.
AGGGCTTTTAGGTTGAAGGCTATATATCTCCTATCGTTGTAATAACGTTAGGACAGTTAGTTTATAAGATCCTATTGTAATAACGCCAGGACCGTTTGTTTACTTGCATTAGCCTGCGCTAGCATCGCTGTTGCAGCCTGCTGCAAGATTTGACCTTTGGCCAAATTCCCTGTTTCCGTTGCAAAATCAGCATCCATAATTCGTCCTTTTGACGCCATTAGATTTACTCTGATTTGATTTAAGTTCCCTATGGTACTATCTAATCTATTGGATGCAGCACCCATTCTTCCTCTTACTTCATTAACGCCAGATAAAGCAGTATCTATTTCTGTTATAGCGATTTGTGCATCAGCAAAAGTACCAATACTAACACCAG
>CALCNB010000068.1 GCA_937897785.1 uncultured Cellvibrionales bacterium
CCGCCACCGTACTGCCGCCGCCAGCATTCTCAACAATTACCGCCACGGCTACCTTTGGCTGCTCGAGCGGGGCGAAGCCAACAAATAATGCATGATCCCGTTGCCGCTCTAACAGTGCGTCTGCATCGTACTCTTCGCCTTGAGCGATACCAACGACTTGCGCAGTCCCCGTTTTACCGGCAATCCGGTAATTGAGTCCACGCCTGATAGCTCTAGCAGTGCCTTTTTTAGGGTCATGCACTACAGCTTCCATGCCATCAATAATCTGCTGCCAATGTGCATCACTCACATCACGGCTTAAATGGAGTATGGAATCAATCGGCCTATTGTTAGAAATATCATGATGCTGAGCGCTGCGCTCAAGATCACTCTCATCAGGACTATTCCTCTCAAGAGGATAATCATCAAAAGGATTGCCATCAAATGCTTTCACTAACTTTGGTAAAGGTCGATAACCTCGATTAGCAATGGTGGCCGTCGCAACCGCAAGCTGAACAGGCGTGGTCAACATATAGCCCTGACCAATACCAATATTTAAAGTTTCACCGGGAAACCAAGGTTCACGCTTTTTAGCTTTTTTCCATTGCCTTGAAGGTAACAAGCCACTTCGCTCACTGGTTGAATCAATGCCGGAGCGAACACCTAAGCCAAATAAACTCGAAAAGTCATGGATCTTGTCAACGCCCAACTGATAAGCGAGGTCATAAAAAAAGACATCACAACTTTCAGCAATGGAGTCATGCAAATTAACCTTGTGGCCATGGCCCTCACGCTTCCAATCGCGATAAAACCGGTCATCGTTTGGTAGTTGGTACCAACCCGGATCAGGCACAGTAGAATCAGCGGTAATCACCTGATAATGCAGACCAGCTAAACCTATAATCGGCTTAATCGTCGATCCTGGCGGGTACTGGCCCTGCAAAGAACGATTAAAAAGCGGCAAATCAATCGAATCTCTTAACTTCGCATAGTCGATAGTCGAGATACCTGTTACGAAAGGGTTGGGATCATAAGAAGGTGTACTGACCATCGCAAGAATACCGCCTGTGCGAGGATCAATCGCTACCACTGAACCCCTTCTATCACCCATTAAGGTGCTTATCCTTTGCTGCAAATCGGCATCGAGGTAAAGATGAAGGTCGACGCCTGGCTTAGGCTTGGTCTGACCTAAAACACGCAGCACTTTTCCATGTGCATTGGTTTCAACCTGCTGAGAACCTACCTGACCATGTAAGGTTGACTCATAAAATCGCTCGATACCCAGCTTACCGATATAATCAGTCGCCGCATAATTAGACTTATTATTTTCTAACGATGAGATTTCCGCCTGATCAGCAGCATTAATTCGTCCGACATAGACTAATACGTGCGTAAAG
>CALCNB010000069.1 GCA_937897785.1 uncultured Cellvibrionales bacterium
AAAACTGCACCTATTGTTATTGCTGCATCAGCCACATTAAAGGCTGGAAAATAGTGGCCGTCGTAATAAAAAAGGAAAAAATCAACCACTTTACCCAGTAATACTCGATCAATTAGATTGCCAATAGCGCCGCCTAAGATACAACTCAATGCGAGCAATAAGCATTTTTGAGTACTTTCCAAACGACTGATCCAAACAATCAGAACAATGCTTACCACCGAAGAAATTGCGGTAAAAAACCATCGCTGCCAACCGCCTGCATTACTAAGAAAGCTCCATGCAGCACCTTTATTATAAACTAAGGTAAAATCAAAAAATGGCAACAACTGTAATCGCTGACCTTCGAAAAAACTACCCTGCACCCAATATTTTGTGATTTGATCCAGCACGATAATAACTATCGCTAGAAGATAATAGTAACTAATACGCGAGCCAATATAAGTACTTCTCATTAGGCAAACTGCCTCACTTCACCGGCGCCATCGACATTGTCGACGCAACGCTGACAAAGCTCAGGATGCTGTTCAATCTGGCCAACCTCGGCAGTATGGTGCCAACATCGAATACATTTTTTATGGCGACTCTTAGTTACCGATAAAGACAGACCCTCTAGCTCTGTTGCAATCACTGCAGCCCCAACCGGCGGTTCTTTTACAATAGTTACCGCGGAGGCAATTAATACAAAACGCAATTCATCGCCCAGCCTTTCCAGCTGACCGGCCAGTTCGTCACTGGCATAAAGCGTAATTTCAGCCTCTAGCGAACCGCCAATAACACCCTTTGACCGTTCACCCTCTAAGGCCTTATTGACCGCCTCCTTAACCAGACATAAGGTATCCATTAGCAAAGCTTCTTGCTTATCGTCATTCAATAAATAAGTGACCTTAGGGTAGACCTCTTCAATAAATATATTATCACTGCGTTTGCCTGGGATATTTTCATGCAATTCATCAGCAGTGAATGACAAAATAGGCGCTATCCAACGAGTAAATGCTTCAATGATATGAAATAAAGCTGTCTGTGCTGAACGACGGGCCAAACTGTTTTTTTGGCAGGTATATTGACGGTCTTTAATAATATCAAGATAGATTCCTCCTAACTGATTGACGCAAAAATTATGAATGCGCTGAATTACTTGATGATAAGAATAAGATTTATATAGTCCAATA
>CALCNB010000070.1 GCA_937897785.1 uncultured Cellvibrionales bacterium
CTTTGCTTGCATAGGATCTGGTGGAGGCGGATTCATTTTTTGCTGTAAAAACATTGTTATGCCCATTAATAATGGCAAAACAAAATAAGGGTCCATCACAGAAAGATCTGTTATCCAACCAATAAAAGGGGCGTGACGAAGTTCAACGCTTTCCATTAATGCCCAATACAAAGCAATAAACACCGGCATCTGGATCAGAATCGGTAGGCAGCCCCCCAGCGGATTAATTTTTTCTTTTTGATAAAGTTCCATCATGGCTTTTGATTGAGCCTGCTTATCATCGGCGTGACGCTCTCTCAGCTCTAACAACTTAGGTTGAACTCTTCGCATGTTTGCCATTGATCGATAACTGGCAGCTGATAACCTAAAGAACAAGGCTTTTATAACAATGGTTAGCATGATAATTGCTACACCCCAGTTACCAAACCCTGGAAAAACCTCATAAACCTCACCAAACATATGAGCTTCACCCATAGCGAAGAAATAGAGCAAGGTATAAAGCGGTTGAGCAATCCACCATAGCCAACCATAATCAACAGTAAGATCTAGATTGGGGGCTATTTCTTGAAGTCGGTATTGGTATTTTGGTCCAGCATAGAATTTGGCACCTATCGTCTTAGTTTGATTTTTTTCAACAGCAAACGGCGTCAAAAAACCAATAACATTTAATCCTGATTTTGTTTCCTTGGTATAGTAATTATAGTTTTCATTAGGGCTGGGTATCCATGCGCTGACAAAGTAATGCTGAATCATAGCAACCCATCCACCAGTATTTTGAAATCTGGTTTTTTTGTTTTTTATCTCTTTAAAGCTAATTTTTTTATAAGGGTCGTCATTGGTGGTGGTGGCTGCTCCTAGGTAAGATTGCATACCAAAACCAGCACTATCAGCGCCAGGGTCAGCCGAATCATCTCGACTTATTTGTGAATAATAAGTTGAAGCCCACCGGCTATCTGACTGGTTATCAACGATATAATCCACGTCAATTAAGTAATCATTTGATTTAAATGTATATCTTTTGGTTAAGCGAACGCCGCTTGCATCATTAAAGTACAAGTCAACAACAAGTTTTTCTTGGTTTTGCATAACATAATTAGAGGCAGCCGAATCAAAGCGAGCAAAAGCAGACTTAACTTCCGTTCCGCTAGGGCCGATTAAACCAGACTGAGCGGTATAGGTTCTTTTTCTATTTTTTTCTAATAACAATAATGGCTCTGCACCTTCTTCTTGTTTTGATAGGTGTTTTAATAGCGCAACCTCGATTATATCGCCACCCAACGAGTCGATCACAACTCTAATCGTGTCTGTTTCTACAACAATATTTCTTGATGAGTTAAAGGGTTTTCCGGGCGCGCTGCCTCTATCACCAACCATTGGATGGGTTATAGGAGTGCTATCAATAACTTTAATATTTGGGCCCGTGTCTTTTTGGCTGACGCCAACAACATCAACTGGCTCGGCAAGCAAGCCCTGCTCATATTCTTTATTGAGCCGCTCAGTCACAGCAGCATCATAGTCTGATGAAAAACCTACCCACTGCTTCAATAGTATTAAAACTAAACCAGCAATCAGAGCAAACAGGAAAAAGCGCGGAAGATCTTTACTTATATTCATATCAAACAACAAGCCTTGTTATGGTGTAATCGTTTTATCAATTTCATCTATTCCGCCGCTGTTGCCAGGGTGACATTTTGATAGTCGTTTTATACTCAAATAAAAACCCTTAACCAGACCGTGATTCTCAAAAGCCTGTATTGAATATTGCGAGCAGCTTGGATAAAACCGGCAGCTTGGGCCAATTAAAGGGCTAATGGTTAATTGGTAAAGACGCAGCAATTTAATTGCGATTTTACTTAAGAGGTTTAGTTTTGCTTTTTGCTTAACTTCAGCCATTGCTTTTCTAGCTCCTTTTTAAGCTCGATATTAGTAAGTAAGTGCGCTTTTGGCTTTACTAACACAACGATATCGAAAAACATTTTAAGCTTTTCTTGTTCCATTAAACAATCGTGAGTATTTACCCCACAACTGTCGTTATATGTGCCTGCTCGGTGGTGGCGGAAGGACTCTCGAATAGCTCGCTTTATTTTGTTTCTGTTTACAGCTAATGGAATGTGTTTTTTTGCGACAACTATACCAAGCCTAGAGTGGCTCAGCTGGTTTTCTCGCGATAAGAAAGTGAAGTAGCCGCCACCTTGCTTATATTCGACACCATCAAAAACGGTTTTGTAGTTTTTCGAGTTAAGCAATCTGTGGTTTTTTTTAAACGATAGATGGCCGGTTTTGTGTGTTGGTGTGCTTAACATATTGGCCAAAGAAGCGCTGGTTTAAGTCTTAACTGTAAGAATAGACGCAGTCCCGTCGTAACAGCTTAAAAGGGCAGGATTTATGCACTTAACACTTTTCTTCCTTTGGCGCGACGACGATTGATTAGTTGGCGCCCGCTTTTGGTTGCCATTCGGCTTCTAAAGCCGTGTGTGCGCTTTCGCTTAAGTGTGCTTGGTTGAAACGTTCTTTTCATGTCGGTTACCGATAAGCTGAATATATTTAACCCTGCCATTTCTGTCTTGCAACAGTTGACGGGCGCAGAATTTTACGCGGTATACACCTAACTATCAATCCCCAAGCGGCATTATTTAGTTTAAACACAGGTATTTTTTAACAACCATGTGCTGATTATAATTGAAGAAGGATGATTGTTTTTGCGGTAGTGATTCTTCACTACCACATCAACACCTCTTGGTGGTTGAGCCCACAAGATATCCACAGCTTGTCAATATGTTAATAACTGATTAGAAAAAAAAATATATTTTTATTGTTTGGATCGACGGCTTTTGTTCAAATTGTTGTTTTATAAAGCTATTATCTTTTTTTTGGTTACAATTCGACCTTTTTTATGTTGTTTTTTTCTGTGGATAAAACTGTCGCCTAGGTCTATAATGGCGGCCACCGTGCCTGTTGGCACAATCTTTTTTTCTTTTTTGTCTTAGGAGTTATCGCTTTGCCCCCATTATCCTGTCGCTACATTTGGGATCGATGCGTTGATTATTTAGAAGACGAGCTACCTGCTCAGCAGTTCAATACGTGGATTCGTCCTCTACAGCTGGACGCGAACGATAAACAGATCCATTTATTGGCGCCAAACCGCTTTATTCGTGATTGGGTTACCGACAAATTTATGCCGCGCATAAACGAATTGACTCAAATGCTATCAGAGGGAGAGGGTCAGCCTGAAGTGGCTATTTCAGTTTTAAAACCCTCGGGCCCATTATCGGCTAAAACTAATATGCCGACTAAGAACGCTTTACAAAGCATCGATTTATCTGCCCACCCCAGCAAGCGTCAGATTGACTCGCCCACTCAGCCCGTGGGTTTGCAGGCGGCTGAGCCGACTCTGCGTGTCGAGCGTCGGGGTAGACCGCGGGAGGCTTCTTCTGGTTTGGTTGGTCAAACCGGCGCCTCAATAGCAGGCAGCTTTACGGGCACTCCCCTGCGACAACCACTGAACTCGAATGTAGTTGATTCTCAGGGCCACCAAAATAACCTTATCTCGGCCTATCGCTTTGATAATTTTGTCGAGGGAAAATCTAATCAGCTGGCTCGAGCCGCAGCCATGCAGGTGGTAGAAAACCCAGGCGGCTCTTATAACCCGTTATTTTTATACGGGGGGGTTGGTTTAGGTAAAACCCATTTAATGCATGCGGTTGGTAATGCTCTGCAAGAAGTAAAACCCAATGCAAAGGTGGTATATCTTCATTCTGAGCGCTTTGTTGCCGACATGGTCAAAGCCCTTCAGTTGAATGCGATTAACGATTTTAAGCGCTATTACCGCTCCGTTGATGCTCTACTCATTGACGACATTCAGTTTTTTGCTAACAAGGAGCGCTCGCAAGAAGAGTTCTTCCATACCTTTAATGCTTTATTAGAGGGTGGCCAGCAGATGATTCTAACTTGTGACCGTTACCCCAAAGAGTTACGTGGTTTGGAGGAGCGATTAAAATCACGCTTTGGTTGGGGTTTAACGGTCTCGGTGGAGCCGCCTGAGCTAGAGACAAGGGTTGCTATCTTGATGGCTAAAGCGGAGCAGGCGAAGGTTGATCTACCCAATGAGGCCGCTTTCTTTTTGGCGCAAAGGGTTCGGTCAAATGTTCGGGAGTTAGAGGGCGCACTGAAAAGGGTGGTAGCGAGCGCTCACTTCACAAAATCCGAGATTGATATAGCCTTGATCAAGGAGTCGTTAAAAGACCTTTTGGCGTTGCAGGACAAGCAGGTCAGCATTGATAACATACAGCGCACCAGTGCCGAATATTATAAGATTAAAGTGGCTGATTTAATGTCAAAGCGCCGCAGCCGTTCGGTCGCTAGACCTAGGCAAATGGCTATGGCGTTAGCAAAAGAACTGACCAACCACAGCTTGCCTGAAATTGGCGATGCCTTTGGTGGCAGAGACCACACAACCGTCCTTCACGCCTGCAAAAAGATCAAAGAGCTGCGTGATACGAGCTCGGATATTCGTGAAGATTATCAGAACTTATTGCGAACACTGGCGACATAAGCCGATGAGTGTTTAAATGTTTTTTATCACTACAATACCTTTACGGAGCGCAACAAAACAATGAAATTTACCGTTTCGCGTGAACAATTATTACGGCCATTGACTTTGGTGGCAGGCGCAGTTGAGCGCCGACAAACGATGCCTATATTAGCTAATTTGCTAGTCCGAGTGAGTGGTGATGTGCTTTATATAACAGGTACGGATCTTGAGGTTGAACTGAGTGCGACCATTACTCCGATTGCCAAGGCTGAATCTGATGGGGATATTACGGTTCCCGCGAGAAAATTTGTTGATATCTGTAAGTCGCTACCCGACGGCTGTGATATTGGCTTTGAGCTCGACGGCGGAAAAGCGATTGTGAAAAGCGGCAGAAGTCGCTATACCTTGGCAACATTGCCAGCCACCGACTTTCCCTCAGTTCAGCGCGACGACAGTGGCTTTTCAGTGACAGTGAACCAAGGTGATTTTGCTCGTTTATTGAGCAGAACGGGGTTTTCTATGGCCCAACAAGACGTTCGTTATTATTTAAACGGCATGCTCTGGGAGTTATCTGATCGAACTTTCAAATCGGTGGCGACAGACGGGCACCGTTTAGCCATTGCTCACATAGACCTCGCCGATACTGTTGAGGGTGAAAAACAGCAGTTTATTATTCCTCGTAAAGGGGTGGTTGAGTTAACTCGGCTGCTTGCGGATGAGTCGGCCAACATAACGGTAGAGTTTGGCGCCAACCATATTCGAGCCACAACCGATGGCATGGTGTTTGTTTCAAAGTTAGTAGATGGCAAGTTTCCAGATTACGAGCGAGTTTTGCCTAAAGGTGGCAACAAGCTAGTGGTTGCAAAGAAGGAAGACTTAAAGGCCGCGCTGTCTCGTTCGGCGATTTTATCGAATGAAAAATTCAGAGGTATTCGTTTCACGCTTAGCGATGGCTTGGTAGGTATTCAAGCTAATAACCCAGAGCAAGAAGAGGCGCATGAGGAGGTTTCTGTTAATTATCAAGGAGATACGGTCGAAATGGGCTTTAACGTCAGTTATTTGATTGAGGTACTTGGTGTGCTTGGCAGTGATGAAGTGAACATCACTCTCTCAGATTCAGCGAGCAGCGCCTTGATTCAGGACGGCAATGCTGATAACAACGCTCTTTATGTTGTGATGCCTATGCGTTTATAGCGCAGGTAATATTGCTATTTTATCCTCGCATTTACTCTTGTTGATACAAGCTGCCGGTATACCAGCTTATTCGGGTAATTGTTTCACGTGAAACTTTCTAGTTTGGCTATTTCCGGTGTCCGAAATATCATTGACGCAAGGGTCGATGATTTAGGCGACATCAATGTTTTCACCGGCCTAAATGGTGCAGGCAAAACGTCGGTTTTAGAGGCGGTTTATATTTTAGGCCTAGCCAAGTCTTTTCGAGGGGCTCAGCTCCAGCCGGTTATTCATTATTTATCCAATACGTGTACCGTATTTGGCGAGCTTGAGCCGCTTGACGACGTCGCTCAACGAGTGGCGATAGGGGTTAAGCGGGCAAAAAAGGGTGGTCACAAAATACGTGTTGCGGGCAAAGATGAAAAAAGCCTGGTGCGGTTGGCGGAATTGCTGCCGCTTCAGCTAATCAATGCGGCGTCTTATTTGTTATTAGAGGGTGGTCCTAAGCAGCGACGCCAATTCATCGATTGGGGCGTGTTTCACGTGGAACAGGAGTTTTATGGCGCTTGGCGGCGAATGCAGCGCTCATTAAAACAAAGAAACGGTGCTCTGCGATCTGGACAGGCGCACAACACACCCTTAGCCGCCTGGGATAATGAGTTTATTGAGGCCGCTTTAATCGTCGATTCAGCAAGGCAGCGTTATTTTACTAGTTTTGAGCCTATCTTCTACGATTTTTTGACTCAGTTGCTGCCTGACAGCGGCTTGATCGTATCTTATGAGCGCGGTTGGAGTAGTGACTGGCGCTTAGATGCCGCATTAGAAGAGTCCAAACAGCGCGACTTTAAGCGCGGCTTTACCCATCATGGACCTCATCGTGCGGATTTAAAGCTGACAATTAATGGTTTAAACGCTGGCCAGGTGCTTTCTCGTGGACAGCAAAAATTAGTGGTCTGTGCGCTCAAGCTTGCTCAGTGTCAGCTAATGATTAGAGAAGCCTCTAGAGGCTGTATTTTATTAATCGATGATTTGCCCGCTGAGATTGATCACATTCACCAAGCGAAGTTATGTCGCCTTCTCGATGGCTTGAATTTACAGTTATTTATGACCTGTGTTGAGGCCGCTGATCTGGCGGATCAACCGTGGTCGGATGAAAAAAACATTGCCGTGTTTGAGCTGGAAAGGGGTGAGATAACAGCGCTTTAAATACAATAGAAAGTATCACTATTTAAGTCGTATTTTCAGCCATAAACTGCCGGATTAAGGTGTTGACTCTGGCTATCGAAAGGCAGACAATAATCACATAAAACGGCATATAAGCATTTGATTTTTAATTAGATTAGCAAAAATTTTCCATTGTGAAGAAGCAAGCTTAATTGATCAAAAAACAACCAGCTTAACTCTGAGGTCAAACTATGACAGAAACCAGTGTCGAAGAATATGATTCTTCGAGTATAACGGTCCTTAAGGGGCTTGATGCTGTTCGTAAGCGCCCTGGTATGTATATTGGCGATACGGACGATGGCACCGGTTTACATCACATGGTTTTTGAGTTGGTTGATAATTCGATTGACGAGGCGCTGGCAGGTTTTTGTTCACAAATAAAAGTGACTATTCACCCTGATAACTCAATTACAACTTCGGATGATGGTCGAGGTATTCCTACCGATATTCATGAAGAGGGGGTCTCTGCAGCAGAGGTCATCATGACGGTTTTGCATGCTGGCGGTAAGTTTGACGATAACACCTACAAAGTTTCTGGCGGCCTACACGGTGTGGGCGTGTCGGTGGTCAATGCTTTATCGTCGTTATTAACGTTAACGGTTCGACGTAACGGCAAAGTTTATGAGCAGGTTTATCGTCATGGCGTGCCTGATGCGCCGTTAGCTGTGATTGGTGAAACCGACGCTTCAGGGACAGCTGTGCATTTTCACCCGTCTACAGAAACATTTACTAATATTGAATACCACTATGAAATTCTAGCCAAGCGCTTACGTGAACTATCATTTTTAAATTCGGGCGTTAATATTTTATTAACCGATGAACGAACCGGTAAATCTGATACCTTCTGCTATGAAGGCGGTTTGCGCGCATTCGTCGAACATTTGAATACCAATAAAACACCCATCAATACCGGTTTATATTTTTCAACAACGTATGAAGACATTGGGGTTGAGGTATCGTTGCAGTGGAATGACGGCTTCCAAGAAAATATCTACTGCTACACCAATAACATTCCACAGCGAGACGGCGGCACACACTTAGCGGGTTTTCGCTCAGCATTAACACGGGGCTTAAACGCTTATATTGAAAAAGAAGGTTTGGGCAAGGGCGCTAAAGTATCGACCACCGGTGATGACGCTCGAGAAGGCTTAACGGCCATTGTGTCAGTCAAAGTGCCGGATCCAAAGTTCTCTTCACAAACCAAAGACAAGCTTGTTTCATCAGAAGTTAAGTCGGCTGTAGAGCAGGCGATGGGCGAAAAGCTATCGGAGTATTTGTTAGAAAGCCCTCAAGAGGCTAAAGCCATTGTCGGCAAGATGATTGATGCTGCTAGAGCAAGAGAGGCTGCACGAAAAGCACGTGAAATGACGCGCAGGAAAGGCGCGCTTGATATTGCTGGCTTACCAGGCAAGTTAGCAGACTGCCAAGAAAAAGACCCAGCACTTTCAGAGATTTATATTGTCGAGGGTGATTCGGCGGGCGGGTCAGCCAAGCAAGGTCGAGCAAGAAAAACACAGGCTATCTTGCCATTAAAGGGCAAGATATTAAATGTAGAAAAAGCCCGGTTCGACAAAATGCTTACCTCGGCGGAGGTCGGTAACCTAGTGACGGCACTGGGTTGTGGGATTGGCTCAACAGAGTTTGATGCTGATAAATTACGCTACCATTCCATCATTATAATGACCGATGCGGATGTCGATGGCTCGCACATAAGAACCTTAATTTTAACTTTTTTCTTTCGCCACATGCGTGAGCTTATCGACCGTGGGCATGTTTTTATTGCTCAGCCGCCGCTGTATAAAATAAGCAAGGGCAAGCAGCAAAGCTATTTAAAAGATGAGGCAGAACTAGATAGCTTCTTCACTCAGGTTGCGTTAGAAAATGCCGAACTGTATATCAATGATCAGGCTCCTGCAATTAAAGCTGACGCATTAGGGCAAATGGTAACAGAGTATAAAACAGTCATGGCAATGATTGATCGCCTATCTAAAATTTATCCTACCGAGGTTCTAGAGCGATTAATTCATCAGCAGCCCGTTTCTGAAGTGGAGCTAAAAGATTCTGGCTACATGCACTCTTGGTGTGAAGCCTTAGAACAAACTTTCACTGACTCACACAAGGCGGGACAGCAAAGCTACTCTATTACCGTTAAACAAGATTTGGAGCGCGGATACTTCATTCCTGAAATAGCGATTGTCTCGCATGGTATTACTTCAAATTATCAGCTGGGCCATGACTTTTTTAACTCGGCGGAATACCGTTCGATTAATCAATTGAGTCACAAAATAGCTGAGTTGATCGAGCCATCTGGTTTTATTAAGCGTGGCGATAAGCGACAAGAAATTGCAGATTTTCCAGAAGCATTACATTGGTTAATGTCCGAGGCTAAGCGTGGTTTTATGATACAGCGCTACAAAGGCTTGGGCGAAATGAACCCTGACCAGTTATGGGAAACAACAATGGACCCAGAAGTGCGACGCATGTTGGTGGTGACCATTGAAGACGCGATAGCTGCCGATCAAATATTTACCACGTTGATGGGCGATCAAGTCGAGCCAAGGCGCGAATTTATTGAGAAAAATGCATTATCGGTTGCCAATTTAGACGTTTAAGTTTTATTGCGTTGGCACTTGGCTTTTATACCCGCACTAGCTTTTTGATGGTGCAAGCAAAGAAATATCAGCAACATGTAAAAACAACGCCCGCAACTTCGCCAATAATGACAGTCGATTTACCTTTAATGCTGGATCCTCTGCATTCACCATAACCGTATCAAAAAAAGCGTCGATTGCAGCGCTTAACTCCGTTAGCTTTAATAAACCATCACGATAATTACCTTGCTCAAATAGCGGCAAAACGATTTTTTCTTGTTGCTCAATGGCAGCAGATAAAGTTTTTTCTGCCGGCTCAACAAGTAAAGACGAGTTGAAATCTTTGGCTTCGACGGTTGATTCTGACTTGGTAAGAATATTATTCACCCGCTTGTTAGCGCTTGCCAGGCTATCACTTTCAGGTTTTTTAATGAAAGCGGCAACCGCTTGAACGCGTGCGTCAAAGTCCAACGGTTGTTGCGGTTGTTTTGCCTTAACCGCTGAAAAAACTTCAGTCGCTAAACCTTGGTCTTGATAAAGAGCAGCAAAACGATCGAGCAGGTAACTAAAAACCTTTTCTTCCGTTTCTAGAGGGTCGGCTAATTCAGCATGTAAATGACAGGCTTTATTAATCCATTCTTTGATATTAATGGCGAGCTGGTTTTGTAAAATAATTTGTAACACCCCAATAGATGCTCGTCTTAGTGCGAATGGATCTTTAGAGCCGCTGGGCATTTGCCCAATACCAAAGATGCCCGTCAAGGTGTCTAGTCGGTCAGCCAAGGCAACGGCACAGGCCGTAGGGCTAGACGGCACTTTATCGCCGGCATATTTAGGCAAATAATGTTCGGTAATCGCATTAGCGACGGTCTCACCTAAGCCTTCATGGCTGGCATAATAACCGCCAGCAGTGCCTTGCATTTTATCAAATTCAAGCACCATGTCTGAGGCCAAGTCGGCTTTGGATAATTGCCCTGCCTGTTTCGCCGCCGAAGTGTCTGCGCCTAAAGCAGTGGCTAGCCCCTCCGACAGTGAGGCGATCCGTTCGGTTTTATCAAACACTGTGCCGAGTTGTTTTTGAAACACAATAGATTTTAATCGTTCACGTAATTGTGCCAAGCTATATTTTTTATCAGTCTCAAAGAAAAAGGCAGCATCGGCCAAGCGAGGCCGAATGACACGTTCATTACCACGAATAACGGCTTCAGGCTGAGCACTGTCAATATTACTAACGGTAATAAAGTTAGCTATCAGCTGTTGTTTTTCATCAACAATATGAAAATATTTTTGATGCTCACTCATTGAATAAATCAGGGCTTCTTGAGGCACAGATAAAAACTCTTTATCAAAGCCGCCGATTAGTGCATAGGGTTTTTCAACTAGGGCGGTTACTTCGTCTAGCAAGTCGTCTTCAATTACAGCCGTACCGCCCGCCTCACGACCCAAGGCCGTAACCTGTTCACAAATATCTTTTCGCCGAGTCTCGAAACAAGCGACGACAGAGCCTTGCTCTGATAGCAACGATTCATAATGATTGGCATGGTCAATAAAAATGGCTTCAGCGCTGTGGAAGCGGTGACCCTGGGTCGTTTGCGCAGCGTTAATGCCCATCACTTGGCAGTTAACCAGTTGCTCGTCCAGCAATACCAGCAACCAATGCATCGGTCTAACAAATTCGGCGCGCGAAGCTCCCCAGCGCATTCGCTTTGGAATAGGCAGTCTATCTAAAGCACTGGTAATAATAGCCGCTAACAGCGTCGATGTTGGTTGACCTTTTTTCGTTGAAATAAAAGCTAACCGTAGCCCTTTTTCTGTCTCAACTTGCTGTAGTTGCTCAAACGCAACTTGATTGCTTTTAGCAAAACCCATTGCCGCTTTTGTTGGCTTGCCTTCTTTATCAAACGCGGCGGCTATAGCTGGACCTAACTTTTCAACGGCTTGATCGGCTTGTTGCGTATCGAGTTCTGGGATTAGAACAGCTAATCTTCGCGGGGTTGCAAAACGCTTGACGTTGGCCGCATTAAAATCGAGATTATGTGCTTTCAATCCTTCTATTAAACCTTGCTCAAAAGCTAAAGACAGCGCTTTCAATGCCGTTGGTGGCAGCTCTTCAGTACCTATCTCAATTAGACAATTCGCCGTTGTGTTCATTGGCCGGCCTCCGCTTGCGCTTGTGCAAACTTTTCAAGCGCCGCTTGCTGGTGTTCATTATCGGCTAATGGGAAGCCTAATTCGGCACGTTTAGCGTAATAGCTTTCAGCAACAGCGCGGGCTAATGTGCGTACGCGAAGAATAAAGCGCTGTCTTTCTGTCACAGAAATAGCATGTCTGGCGTCTAATAAATTAAATGCATGCGATGCTTTCATGACTTGCTCATAAGCTGGCAGCGGCAAATTGGCTTTAATTAAACGCTGACTTTGTGACTCGCATTCATCAAAATAGCTAAACAAGAAATCAACGTGTGCATGCTCAAAATTATAGGCAGACATTTCAACTTCATTTTGGTGAAACACATCGCCGTAGCTAACATCGCCGTCAGCATTGCGCGCCCAGATTAAATCATAAATACTATCGACGCCTTGTAAATACATGGCAATACGCTCTAAACCGTAGGTGATTTCTCCTGTTACAGGAAAGCACTCAAGGCCACCCACCTGCTGAAAATAAGTAAACTGAGTAACTTCCATGCCGTTTAACCAAACCTCCCAGCCTAGCCCCCATGCCCCCAGTGTTGGTGACTCCCAGTTATCTTCAACAAAGCGGATGTCGTTAACGGTTGGGTCTATACCAATTTTATAAAGGGAATCTAAATAGAGTTGCTGGATATTGTCTGGCGAAGGTTTTAATGCAACCTGAAATTGATAGTAATGCTGAAGACGGTTTGGGTTTTCGCCATAACGGCCGTCAGTGGGTCGCCGGCAGGGCTGCACGTAGGCGGCGTTCCATGGATCAGGGCCAAGGGCTCGCAATGTCGTTGCAGGATGGAATGTCCCTGCTCCCATCTCCATGTCATAGGGTTGCAGCAACACACACCCAAACCTTGCCCAATAACTCTGGAGCTTCAGAATGAGAGATTGAAAATCGGAGCCTTCTTGAGGGTCATCAATCATTAAGTTATCCAATAGTAATCAGCATTAATCCAAAACGAGCCTTAATTACTGGTCCAGGCGCCTCTGGTCAACGCTTTCGACCTACTTAAGTATACGGGCAACCTTTTTTGCCGCAAAAAGCCGACCCACTCAATGTAACAAAATCATTGCACACGCCACATTGAACCATATCAACGGCCTCTGGAGTTACATTTTGGTCATTCTCGTTTCGCGCTTTTAATCTGGAGGTTAATCGGCCACTACCAAACATTTTAAAACCATACCAAATAGCAGC
>CALCNB010000071.1 GCA_937897785.1 uncultured Cellvibrionales bacterium
CTAAACACCGTGCAGATAAGCATCATCGCTGAACCGGAATTATTCGGTGTGACTATCAAGCCGAAAACCAGAAGCACAAAAGAAAGAAATCTACTCGCAGAGCAAACGATACACAACTTGATCGAGCTACAAATCGGCTCGCCTATCGTCCATCTCGACCATGGCGTCGGGCGATACTTAGGCTTAGAACACATGCCTGTTGATGGCGGCAACGGTAATATTATTGATGCTGAATTTTTAACGCTAGAATACGCGGGTGGTGATCGCCTATATGTACCTGTAACTTCATTGCATATGATTGGCCGCTATATGGGTGGCGACGAAACGACTGCACCATTGAATAAACTTGGCTCTGAAAATTGGGGTAATGCCAAACAGAAGGCAATCGCTAACATTCACGATGTTGCTGCTGAGCTACTGGATATATATGCTCGCAGAAAAGCTATGCACGGTTTTGCTTTCAACATTGATCAAGAAAGCTACCAACAATTTTGCGATCAATTCCCTTTCGAAGAAACTGCCGATCAACTGACGGCCATATCATCAGTAACCAGTGATATGGAAAAAAACACCGCTATGGATCGATTGGTTTGCGGTGACGTGGGTTTTGGGAAAACAGAAGTCGCTATGCGAGCCGCCTTTATTGCTGCTTGCAACAGTAAACAGGTGATGGTTTTGGTTCCTACCACACTATTGGCACAGCAACATTTTCAAAATTTTCTTGACCGCTTTGCTGACTGGCCAGTTGCCATTGCTAGTTTGTCTCGCTTTAAAACTAGCAAAGAGCAAGCCGCAGTAATGGAATCATTCAAAAATGGTAAAACCGATATCCTCATTGGAACCCATAAGTTAATTCAAAAAAGTATTAAGCCACACGACCTAGGCTTAGTCATCGTTGATGAAGAGCATCGCTTTGGTGTCAGGCAAAAAGAACAGCTAAAAAGTCTCTGCGCCAATGTTGACTTATTAACCATGACCGCCACCCCGATTCCACGCACTTTAAACATGGCTATGGCTGGGCTTCGCGATCTGTCGATTATTGCCACGCCACCGGCTAAACGATTATCCGTCAAAACTTTTGTCCATGAAAAACAAACTGGCCTAGTTAAAGAAGCACTTTTACGTGAGCTATTACGAGGCGGCCAAGTTTTTTATCTGCATAATGAAGTCAGTAGTATTCAAAGAACTGCTAATGAAATTCGTGAAATTTTACCGGATGCCAGAGTGGCCGTTGGTCATGGGCAAATGCCCGAACGCGAACTCGAACAAGTTATGTCTGATTTTTATCATCGAAAATTTAATGTGTTGGTTTGCTCAACGATTATTGAAACGGGAATTGATATTCCCAATGCAAACACCATTATCATTGAACGTGCCGATAAATTTGGTCTTGCCCAACTGCATCAGTTGAGAGGTCGCGTCGGCCGTTCTCATCATCAGGCCTATGCTTATTTATTTGTTCCCAATAAAAAATTACTCAGTAAAGATGCTGAAAAACGTCTCACGGCCATTGAAGAAGCACAAGATCTTGGCGCCGGTTTTATGCTCGCAACTCACGATTTAGAAATACGCGGCGCTGGTCAGTTACTCGGCGATGAGCAAAGTGGCCAAATGCAATCGATTGGCTACAGCCTCTATTTAGATATGTTAGAAAGGGCCGTTACTG
>CALCNB010000072.1 GCA_937897785.1 uncultured Cellvibrionales bacterium
CTGAAGAGAAACTTGAAGTGCGGCTCTTACAAGACCAGCTGGGTATAGATGACCTAGGTTTGTAATGTATTTGCAACCTTAGACCAAAGGCACCATTAACAACAACAATAAAGTGCCTTTGGTCTTAAATTTCTCTCCTTTACGAACTTCGTCGTAACAACTTTCGTGCAAGTTTCAAAACTGAATTTATCGCCTGAAAATTGGCTATCGATTTTGGCAGGTTTGCTGTTGCAAACGCTATGGTAGAATACAATTTCAACTCTTTTTATTAAATAGGCCACTCGTGTAGCAGTGAGTTCATCGATGAAAGACGGTAGGTTATTTTTTAGCGTTGTTTTTCTAAATGCGCTGATTGATTTAGGCCATAAAATTGCCTTACAGAATACCGTATTCAAAGTGTATGACGGCAGTCAGCAAATCATCTTAGTCGCCATCATTAACGCCTGCATCTTATTACCATTTATTGCCTTAGTGATGCCGGTTGCTAAGCTGGCCGATACACACAATAAAGTCAAGATTATGCGCGCAACGGCTACTGCATCGCTGTTGTTAACCCTGGCTATTACGGTATTTTATAGCGCCGGTTGGTTTTGGCCTGCAATGATCATGACATTGTTAATGGCTATTCAATCGGCTTTTTATTCACCGGCCAAGCTCGCTTATTTAAAGTTATTTTGGGGAGAAGCGCGATTAAGTGAGGCGAATGGCTGGGCGCAAACAGCGTCTATTAGCGGCATATTAATCGGCACATTGGCTTTTTCAGTCGGCTTTGAATATTTATATGCGCGTCATGCAATTGTTTTGACTGATACCAATGCGCTTATCGCTTTGCTTTGGCCCTTAGGCTTAGTTCTCGTGAGTTTAGCGATGTTACAATTTTATTGGACATACCGTATTCCACTGCTGAAAGAGCCGGCGCTAGAGCAGGGCGCGATCAATACCAAGACCAATATCTCTTTAGTGTCGCGTCAATCATTGTTTGAGTTATTGTCTCATCGTCGGCGATTGCTGCCTGTTTTGTGTTTGGCATTATTTTGGTCTGTGGGGCAGGGTATGTTGGCGGCTTTTCCTGCTTTTGCTAAAGCACATGCCGGCATTAATAACACGGCAGTGATTCAAGGGGTATTAGCGACGACAGGCTTAGGTTTGGCATTGGGTGCAATAGCGGTTGGTCGCTTATCAGGGCGACGCATTGAGCTACGCTTTGTGCCATTGGGTGTGGTCATAATGGCGCTGGGTTTAACGTCATTAAGTTTTTTAAGCGCGGCAATTGCGTTTGCTATGGTCTATTTTATGATGGGTATTGCCTCGGCGTGTTTAATTGTGCCGCTCAATGCCTATCTGCAAAAAAACACCCCATCAGAACAGTTGGGTGGTTTGATAGCCAGCAGTAATTTTTTACAGAATATCGCCATGTTGGCCATGCTATTGCTGACGATTGTCATGGCTTTATGGGGTATTGATAGCCGTTATTTGCTGCAACTGATGGCGGCGCTCACGGCCGTAATAGGCGCTTATTTATCCTTTAATATTTTGGTCGATAGCCGATCATAAACGGCTGATATAAGGTTCAAAGCAGCTGAGTTGACAATAAATACCATGCTTAGGCTATTAATCTTATTCACTTAGATGCCATATAATAAGGCTTTATTATTGGCTTGGGAACGAATTGTATCCATGACAGTTAGAACGCGAATTGCACCTTCACCAACCGGCGATCCTCACGTGGGCACGGCTTATATTGCGCTATTTAATCTTTGCTTTGCGAAACAGCACGGCGGCCAGTTTATTTTGCGCATTGAAGATACCGACCAACAACGCAGTACCGCCAAGTCAGAGCAAATGATTTATGATTCTCTGCGTTGGTTAGGGCTAGACTGGGACGAAGGACCCGATAAGGGCGGCGATTTTGGTCCTTATCGGCAAAGTGAGCGTGGTGATATTTATCAGCAGTATGCACAACAATTAATTGATCAAGGCCACGCGTTTAAATGTTATCGAACACCCAAAGAGTTAGATGAGCTACGCGCCGAAATTAAAGCGGATGGTGAGAATCGCGCATTGAAGCCATTTGACTTGTTGTTAAGTGAGGCAGAGCAGCAACAGCGTGCCAACGACGGCCAACCGTTTGTGGTGCGCATGCAAGTGCCAGAGTCGGGAACCTGTGTGGTAAATGATTTACTGCGTGGAGATATTGAACTTGACTGGTCAATGGTTGATGCACAAATATTGCTGAAGTCAGACGGCATGCCCACCTATCACTTAGCCAATGTGGTCGATGATCACCTTATGCAAATTAGTCATGTGCTGCGCGGCGAAGAGTGGATTAATTCAGCCCCTAAGCATCAGCTACTTTACCAATACTTTGATTGGTCCATGCCACAATTGTGTCATTTACCCCTATTGCGCAATCCCGATAAAAGCAAACTCAGTAAGCGTAAGAACCCCACCAGTATTTTGTATTACCAGCGAATGGGTTATTTAGCCGAAGCGGTGGTGAATTATCTCGCGCGAATGGGTTGGTCAATGCCTGATGAGCGCGAAAAGTTCAGTTTGGATGATATGCTAACGGCGTTTGATATTCAGCGTGTCTCGCTGGGAGGGCCTATTTTTGATTTAGATAAGCTTAACTGGCTAAATGGTTTGTGGATACGTGAATCCTTGACTACTGAACAGTTAGCCGATCAATTAACGGCTTGGGCGTTGAATCGCGATAACCTATTAACCGTATTGCCGCATGTTCAGGCGCGCATGGATACCTTAAGTGACTTTATTCCTAAAACCGCGTTTTTGGTAGCAGGCCAATTAACTATTACAGAGGCCGACTTTACTGCTTTAAAACTTGACACTAATGAGCAAGTCAAAATCTTGCAATTTTGCCTCTGGCGTTTTGAAAGCCTTAATGACTGGCAGCGTGATGCGCTATTTGCTGAACTCAGTGGCTTAGCCGAAGCGTTTGAATTGAAGCTCAAAGATTTTTTAGCGCCGCTATTTATTGCGGTAGCCGGCACCACGGCATCGTTTTCGGTGATGGACGCAATGGCCTTGCTGGGCTCTGATATGACCCGCGCACGGTTGCGACACGCCATCGAGGTATTAGGCGGCGTATCTAAAAAGCAAATGAAGGCGCTGGATAAAGCCTATCGCGGTCTAAATACCGGTCAATAAGCCGTTTCTGCGACTGCCAAGCGAACAAAAGCTTGACGACTGAGCCAGCATCGTTAAAATGGCCGTCCATTTCCATGATCGTGGCCATTCGGTCACCTCATATCAGACATGGGGCTATAGCTCAGCTGGGAGAGCGCAACACTGGCAGTGTTGAGGTCAGCGGTTCGATCCCGCTTAGCTCCACCAACTTCTCTAATTAATTTCTCATTCCATTGTCGGTGTTTCAATCAATTCAATGCAGTTGCCGTCGGGGTCAAAAAAATACAGTGCCCAAACACCATCGACCGGTATCCCCGGTCCCATGTCTTGATACACCGGTGGGTGAGGGCAATCGACCCCCTGCTGTTGAAGGCGCTCATAGCATTGATGAATATCCTCTACGGCAAAAGCGGTTCGATATAAACCAACATGGTAAGGCACTGAATAGCTTTGGCCATGAATGCCTTCAGGCTGCTGCAGGCGAATGATAAAATCGTCACGCTGCGCTAGGCTTAATTTAAGGCTTAAACAATCGATATCGTGATTGCAGTCAAAGGCAGTGGCGAATAAAGTAGTTTTTTCAGGCGCATCAGACAGCGATACAAAACCGAGGTGATCCTGATACCAGGCCTGTGTGGTGTGAATGTCTGAGCAATTGACAACCAGCCCAGCTAAGCCTGACTGCTTATTGCGTCTTATCCGGCGATCGATAATATCGTAGCGAATGCCATCGTGATCACGGCAATGAAAGCCAGTACCTTTTGCGGTTTGTAATGGACCAAGAAATGACAGTGTTTCTGCGCGCAGCGCATGGTGAGTTGCTTCGACATCATCGACCGCAATAATTAATGCTTGATTGCCAATATGATTCAGCGCTTCATAGCTTTGGCCGATAATAGGCGGTAAGCGAAACGTTAATAAATCGATCATAGCGCTCTGCCAGTCTAGGCCGCTGACCATCGCATAGCCATCCCACTGAACTTGACCTTCTATGCCCATGTCTTGACCGTCTTGTGGGTTGGGACGTAAACGCGAAGCGGGGCTAAAACCCAGTTTAGTTAATAAGGTTTTATGTTGCTCGTGGTCATTGCAGTTTAAATTCACATGAACGGTGTGTTGAATGGTGATAGCCATACTTTCCTAATTGCATGATTTATTAATATCGAGCGATAAGAAGTAGTTCTAATTTCTTCACTCGGACGTATCAAACATCCCTACCGTGTATTGATAGTAGGTATCCATACATTCCCATACCTGACTGATTTTGCCGTCTTGGCATTGAAAGCGAAATAAATACTCATTGCTGTAGTCGCGGTTATCGTGCATTTTTGCATTCAGTATAAAGTGAACAGCGGCGTTGTCACCCTCGACAATTAAGGCGCGACGGTCAATAGCTATCGTCTCAAAACGAAATAAGTGGCTGCCTTGCCCTAACATATCCAGTACGGCATTAAGGCCAATAAAAGGTCCGCCAAACGGGTGGGCAGGTGGCAAGTGCCAAACAATGTCGTCGGCAAAATAATCGCTAATGGGGGTGTCACTTTGTCCCGTCAGCGAGGCAAAATATTGTTCAATCAGATGGCGATTATTATTCATAAGTTGTTTGCCTTATTTATCACTACTTAGGTTCTGGGCGCAGAGAATAAAGGTCAGTGTAACCCATTTTCTGTCGCTCGCCATTAACGAATTTAAATCTCACAGTCTGTTTAATCTATTGTATTTGAACGTGATTAGTATTTATTATGAAATTTCGCCGACGCTGGATTAGCGCGCAGTCAAAGATTGATTGAAGTTAAAGGTTGGCGCTTAATAAAGTGGTTATCATGGCTAGGTAGGTATCAAAATACGTTTTTTAAATCGCTGTTGAATGAGCAAAGGACGAAAAATTATGATAAAAAATATTGTCGCGTTAGTATTAGTTTTGTTGGTAGGCGTTGTCGTGGGTTTACAGTTACCTAGAGGCGCGGCATTAATCGCAACGATAAGCAGCTTGGGCGGCGGTGAAAATAATAATTACGCAGCGCTGAAATCCAATCAAGCCTTCGAAGATTTTAAAGCCCTGCTCGATAGCACCCATCAAATGGTCTTGAACGAAGCGCAGACTGAGCAAGAAGCCATTGAAGGTATGCGTTGGTTGTTACGGGTAGTGTCGATGAGTACCGAAGTGGCGGCGGATGCCAATCCGCAATTGCCGCACTTCCAACGGATGGATACTGAAGTTCGAAAAGTAGGAGGGGATAACCCTGATGCTGAATACCACAACGTACAAATAAATGGCCAATACGATTATATTATTCGCGGCACCCATCGCAGTGACGACTATTTGAGTTTTACTATTACCGGCGGCTTGGGCATGACCGAGCGACGCGGTGTCGGGTATATTAATGATCAGCAACTGAATCGCGATGCCGAAGGTAACTTTACCTTACTGTTAAGTAAAGATATGCCTGACATAAACGCTTATGGTAATAACGGTGTGCCGGCGAATTGGATTCAGATTCCTAACGATGCCTCGGGTATTTTGGTTCGACAGTACATGGCTGACCGTTCGCTCAGTGAGCGAGCAACGCTGGCAATAGAGATTTTGGGCGAGCAACCAGCCTATGCGCCGCCATCTGACCAAACCATCGCAGACAGTTTAATTGGTACCAGCTACGCGTTTTTAAAGCTCACCACTTTGCATAAGTACGTGCTACCTGAATTGTTAACCGAGACCAATCAGTTTGTGCAAACCTCCAGTGAAAGTTTAGGTTCGGCCATAAGTGGCGAAGATAATTTATATATGATCGGCAGTTATCAATTAGCCGATGATGAAGCCTTGGTGATCACTGCCCAGCCACCCGAAACCCGTTATTGGAATTTAACCCTTGAGTCTCGTTGGCATGAAACCCATGACTATTTGCATCGACCCACCTCGTTAACCTTGTCCGAGGTTGAATACGGTGCCGATGGCAGTGTTGAATTTGTGGTGGCTCATCAAGATCCCGGCCATCCTAACTGGCTTGATACCAGCGGCTACCACTTTGGCTTTATGACGTTTCGCTGGCTAGACAGTAAGGGTGCAGCGGTGTCATTGCCGCAGGCCAAGGTGGTCAAGTGGGACCAACTTTAAGTATGTTCATTGGCTAACGGTTATGAGGCAATGCGATGACTAAGCGGCTAGAGAAAAAAACCGCCTTAATTACGGCAGCGGGGGCGGGCATTGGTCGCGCCAGCGCGATTAAATTTGCTCGTGAAGGGGCAAGGGTGATAGTCAATGATATTAATGCTGATTTGGCCGAGCAAACCCTTGCCTTAATTATCGAACAAGGCGGGCAGGGTGAGGTGATGGTCGCCGATGTGACGGACCAACAGGCCGTTGAGAAGATGGTAAAACAAAGTCATCAGGCCTTAGGCCAATTGGATATTGTTTTTTGCAATGCGGGCGGCTCTTTACCGGCGGCTTATGCTGAGGTGTCAGACGATGAATTTGAAGCCATTTATGCCTTGAATTTTCGCTCGGTGCATTACTGCATTAAAGCGGCATTGCCGATTATGCTGGCGCAACAAGGCGGTACTTTTTTGTGTACGTCTTCAGGCGCAGGTATTAATTATTCGCCGGGCTTAGCAGCCTACGGTGCAGCAAAAGCGGGTTTAACCAGCTTAGCGCGCAGCATCGCGGTTGAATATGGTAGTCAAGGCATTCGGGCCAATGTGATTGCCCCAGGCCCAATTGAAACCGCTTCATTGCGCGCTTGGCTTGATTCACTAAATGCCAAGCAAGCTGAAACAGCAACCCAATCGACCTACCAGCAATGGTGTGAGCATGTACCGGTCGGCCGCTTAGGTCATGCCGACGATATTGCTAACGCCGCCGTGTTTTTAGTCTCAGACGAAGCGGCGTTTGTGAACGGTGTTTTGTTGCCCGTCGATGGCGCGATTCACGCCAAGCTGTCCTCAGCCTAGGCCTATTGCATAAACGTTAGAATCTCATTTTGCTTCGATAAAAAAATGGCCCATCGTCTGCGTTAAACGCGCAGGCGATGGGCCATTAAGTGAAATTTTTTGCCTGTCAGTTAACTGTCAGCAAATTGTTTGAGGCGCTGATTAATTAAGTCATTGGCTTCATTCATAATGTTGTCCATCAGCTCTTGCACGGTGGGCACATCATTAATCAAGCCCGCCACCATGCCACATGACCAAGCACCGGCATCGGGATTACCGTCGATCATCACCTGCGGGTAAATACCGGCCACTTCATCGATAATATCTTCGAACTTTAAATCGGCACCCAGCGCCGCTTCTTTAGCCAGCAGGCGTTCAACGGCGGGGTTATTCATTACCCGTTCGGTGTTGCGCAGGGGTCGCATCACTAACCGCGTATCCAGCTCAGAAGCTTGGACAATCGCCTGCTTCACATTATCGTGCACCGGTGCTTCTTGGGTCGCAATAAAGCGGGTGCCCATATTCATGCCTTCTGCCCCCATGGCTAGAGCGCCCACTAAGCTGCGACCATCGGCCATACCGCCCGAGGCAACGAACGGAATATCTAATTCTTCTGCTGCACGCGGTAATAAAATAAAGTTAGGAATGTCGTCCTCTCCCGGGTGGCCACCGCATTCAAAGCCATCCACTGAAGCGGCATCACAGCCAATTTGCTGGGCCTTTAAGGCATGACGCACGGCAGTGCATTTATGAATGACTTTGATGTCAGCTTCCTTAAGCATCGGCAACCACTTAGCAGGGTTGTTGCCGGCCGTCTCGACCGCTTTAACGCCACTGTCGATAATCGCCTGGAATAAGCCTGGGTAATCGGGCGGAGTTAGTGTTGGTAAAAAAGTGATATTGACGCCAAAGGGCTTGTCGGTCATTTCACGACAGCGGTTAATCTCAGCGGTGAGTTTTTCGGGTGTGCCTTGGGTTAAGCCCGTGATAATGCCTAAACCACCGGCATTTGAAACCGCCGAAGCGAGTTCGGCGGTACCCACAAAATGCATGCCGCCCTGAATAATTCCAAAT
>CALCNB010000073.1 GCA_937897785.1 uncultured Cellvibrionales bacterium
CTTTATTTGTAAACGTTACCGCCAAAATTTGATTTGGATTGGCTCTTCTCATATTGAGTAAGTGAACAACGCGCGCTGTGAGAGCCTTTGTTTTTCCAGTACCCGCCCCAGCCAACATCAAAACAGGCCCATCTAAAGCCTCAACAGCTTTTTTTTGTTCTTCATTCAAACTATCTAAGTAAGGGAATGCTCGAGCTTTCATAGCTTGGCTGCTTAGCGTCTCTGATTTAATTGATTTTGTGGTGGCCAGAATCCTTGACCACTTGGCTATAGAACATCAACTGATGCAGCGTTGGGGTGCCGATAAAAATGTCTAACGACAGTTGGCGCTACAGGCATAAGCTTATTTTTGTGCTGGATAGTATTGAGTAATATCAGGAGTTAGTTTTGTCTGAATCGATAAATTCAATAACAGCGACCCGGTTTATGCGCTTTTATCAAGCCATCGTATTAGCTCGACCTAAAGTGACAGTAGTCTTTCTGATTTTATTGAGTCTTGTTGCAGCCTTTTTTGCTCAAAATTATAAGGTTGATGCCTCGGCTGATGCCTTAGTACTTGAGGGCGATGAGGATCTCGCTTTCTTTCGAGAGATCGGTAAGCGTTATGCTGCCGAAGATTTCTTTGTCATTGCTTATCAACCGCAACAAGGCTTGTTAAGCCAGCAGTCGCTATCAGCATTAGCCGCATTGGTTGACGACCTTGGCAGTGTTAACGGTGTGTCATCGGTAATGTCTGTATTAGATGTGCCATTGTTAT
The DNA here is from genome assembly GCA_937897785.1 of uncultured Cellvibrionales bacterium. GTDB lineage: Bacteria > Pseudomonadota > Gammaproteobacteria > Pseudomonadales > UBA7434 > UBA7434. The sequence goes on from CALCNB010000073.1 coordinate 758, forward strand.
ATTCACCTAAATTAACGATGAGTGATTTAGGTTCGCCATTGAAAACCTTGCGCAATGATACGGTCGATAAAGTGTTAGCTGAAAAAGAGCTGTTAGACAGTCCTATTTATTCCCAGCTGTTGACTAGCAAAGATATGGATACAACGGCGATTCAGGTGAATCTAACGCGTGATGTCACCTATGTTGAACTAATGGATCGACGCGATAGTTTACGTCAGCAACAACAACTGATGCCATTAAGTGTTGACCAACAAGCAAAACTGCTTGACGCCGAAGCCGAGTTTAAAGCATATGCAACCGCAGCGGCCGTTCGACAGCAGCGACAAGTGACGGAAGTGCGTGCAATACTTGATTTGCATCGCCCGCAGGCGAAAGCTATCTATCTTGGTGGTTTGCCAATGATAGCCAACGATATGGTTTCATTTGTTAAAAGTGATTTGCAGACTTTTGGTATAGGTATTATCGCTTTTATTGTTTTGTTGCTAACCGTTATTTTCCAATCCTTTCGTTGGGTGATATTGCCGTTACTCAGTTGTATCTTAACGAATATATTTATGCTGGGTTTGTTAGGCTTTCTCGATTGGCGAATGACCGTGATTTCTTCTAATTTTATTGCCTTGTTGTTAATTATTACTCTAGCGATTGGCGTGCATTTGGTGGTTCGTTACCGTGAACTGCAAATGCTTGATGAGAAGGCAAGTCAGCAGCAACTGACAATTGCAACAGTCAGCCAAATGTTACGTCCTTGCCTTTATACAGCATTAACTACTATTGTAGCGTTTATGTCGTTGGTCATTAGCGGTATTCGTCCAGTGATGGATTTTGGTTGGATGATGACAGTAGGTGTCGTGGTGGCCTTAATGACTACCTTTATTGTGGTGCCGCTCGGTATGAGTTTAGGCCCAGCGCCGGTGGTTGATGAAAAATCTAGAGCGGATGAAACTTCCATACTGACCTTATCATTTGCACGTTTTGCGGAGCATCATGGTCAGGTTATTTTATGGTTTTCTGCCACCCTATTTGCGGTTGCGCTATTCGGTCTTTCGCAACTCAAGGTAGAAAATCGATTTATTGATTATTTTGATGAGTCGACAGAGATTTATCAAGGGATGGAGTTAATTGATAGCGATCTGGGCGGTACAATACCATTAGAGCTGATATTATTTGCACCAACAGTGAGTGCCGATGAAAGTGTCAATAATAGCGAAGACGAATTTGACGACTTTGATGATTTCGATGAGTCAGATTCTTCCCCTAATCAGAATTATTGGTTTACTTCAGCCGGCTTAAATAAAATTGAAGCCATTCATAACCATCTTGATCAATTAACTGAAACCGGTAAGGTATTGTCGTTGGCAACAGTCTATCGTGTTGCAAGAGATCTGCTTGGTGCAAATCTAAATGATATTGAGCTGGCATTAGCGTATAGATCTTTACCAGCAGCCATTAAAGATGTGGTGGTGTCGCCCTATTTACATGAGGCGTCTAATGAGGCACGTATCACGATTCGTGTGAAAGAGACCAGTCGATCGCTTAATCGAGCAGAGTTGTTAACAGGTATCGATCATTTTATGAGTCAGTCAGGCTACAGTAGAGATGACTATCGTTTAACCGGCATGTTAGTGCTTTATAACAATATGCTGCAAAGCTTATTTACTTCTCAGATTCTTACCTTAGGTTTAGTTTTTATCGCCATAACAGCCATGTTAATCGTGTTATTTCAGTCGTTAAGCTTGGCTTTAATCGGTATTACGCCTAACCTAATGGCGGCGTTATTTGTGCTAGGTGGTATGGGTATAGCCGGCATACCTTTAGATATGATGACCATTACTATTGCGGCTATTAGTATTGGTATTGGGGTAGATAATACCATTCATTATATACACCGCTATAAGCGGGAATTTGCTATAGACCAAGACTATATCTCGAGCATGCATCGCTCTCATGCCAGTATTGGTCGAGCAATGTATTACACTTCGATTACGATTATTTTTGGTTTTTCTATTTTAGCCTTGTCGAACTTTAAGCCGAGTATTTATTTTGGTTTATTAACGGGCTTAGCGATGCTATCAGCATTACTGGGTTCATTATTATTGTTACCCCGTTTACTTGTATTGTTTCAGCCAATCGGTAAAACAAGTCCACGCTTGTAGGTCAAATTATATGGTGCAGGAATGTATTGAGGGTTGTGGTGCTTGTTGTATTGCGCCAGCGATCAGTTCGCCAATTCCTGGTATGCCTGAGGGTAAACCTGCAGGCACTAGATGCGTGCAGTTAGATGAAGCCAATGCGTGCCGGTTGTTTGGTTTACCATCGAGACCGTCTGTCTGTGAGAGCTTTAAACCTCAATCTGAAATGTGCGCTAATGGACCAGTGCAGGCGTTACGCTGGCTCACTGATTTAGAGCGGTACACATTACCGTAAGTTGCTTGGCTAGCTATCTGTTTTTTATTAGAGGATAAAGAGAAACTTTTGTGTTAAATGATTATCCGCTGTTTCCATTGCCATTAGTGGCCTTTCCAGGTTGCCGGCTACCACTGCAGATCTTCGAGCCGCGTTACCTCGACTTAGTTAAATTGAGCCTGTCGACTAACTGTTCTTTTGGTATAGTGACTTTATCCTCACGTCAGCCGCAAAATGATTCACCCGTATTCGAGCCTATTGGTACGGCGGTAAAAATTGTTGATTTTAATGAGCAGCCTAATGGCTTACTGGGCATTGTTTGCGAAGGTGCCCATAAAATTTATGTACGCAACGCATCCTTAGCAGATAATCATTTAATTTGTGCCGATGTTGAGGAAGTGGTCGATGAGCCGGTTTTGCCAGTTCCACCAGAATTTGAAGATTTAGTATACGTGTTAGATTCCTTATTTAAGCACCCCTATGTAGAAACTTTAGGCTATCCAAGTCGGCCCATTGATGATTGGTTTTTAGATGCGGCTAATCTTGGCTTTTATTTGTCCTATTTATTGCCCTTTTCCACTGAGATTCGCTATCGATTATTATCGCTGGAACTTCCTTTTGAGCGATTAATGCTCATTCAATCCCTGCTTGACGATATGGATCCTCAGGACAGTTAGAGGTGTACATTAATTAATCGGCTGTTGCTGTGGTCGGCATTTATCAAAATCTTGACTACACTATTATGATAATGATTTTAATGAATATTTGAATGTTAGGAAGTCGTAGCTGGTATGTATAATTTTATTGATGTTGAGGCTTCTGGTTTTGGCGCTGGGAGCTACCCTATTGAAGTAGGGTTGGCGATGACCAGTGGGCAGATGCATTGCACGCTGATTCGCCCTGAAGATGATTGGCTGCACTGGAATGAGGAGGCGGAGTCACTGCATGGCATTACCCGCGATATTTTGCTGGTTAATGGTAAGTCACCGTTAAAGGTTGCCATGTTACTCAACGAATGGCTGGACGGTGAGACGGTATATACCGATGCCTGGGGTAATGATTCCTGTTGGTTAGCTTTGCTTTATGAAACGGCCAATATTCAACAGCGGTTTACAATTGATTCAGTGGCTTCCCTCATCAGTCAGGAGCAAATGTCGCAATGGCATCCGACTAAAAATCAAGTGACCCAAGAAATGGACCTTAAGCGGCATCGCGCCAGTAGCGATGCTCTAATTTTACAAACTACCTTTGAGCGACTTCAATGTGAAGTGGCTGTCTAATATTCGCTCTATCCGCTTTTTGCAAAGATATGTAAATGTCTGCTCTTAACATGGCTATTTTTTAATACTTCCTATACTTTAGCGTCTTTAATGCGCGACTTCTTTCAATGGATTAATACCAATCGTTGAAAAAATTCAGTAATTTCAATGACAAACAGAATATCTCAACTAAGCTAAAGAGGGATTGTGTCTTTGAATGCGCAGTTTCATAGGTCGCCAGAATAGGCGGCAGGATAGTATCGATATTCAATTTTCGATCATAAAACAGGGTTTACGAGGTCTCCCATGGCTAGACAATATTTTCAAGCACAATACGAGGCTGATCAGGCCGACAGTTTGCCCGGCCTGATCAGCTCCATATTATTGATTATATTGATATTTATATCTTTTAACGCCTACGCTGATAAAAGTGTATCAATCCAAGAAGAAACTGCAATTTTGTCTCAAGAAGCGAAGCCTAACTACCAGATTAATGCCGGTGATGTGCTGTCTATTAGTGTTTGGAATGACCCATCTTTTAATGCTGAGCAGTTATTAGTCAGACCTGACGGGTTTATTAGCGCGCCTGCGGTGGGTGAAATAAAAGCCGGCGGTCAAACCATTGACCAATTGCAAAAAGATCTAGCTGAAAGTTTATCGCGGTATCTAAAAGACGAACCTACG
>CALCNB010000074.1 GCA_937897785.1 uncultured Cellvibrionales bacterium
TTGGAGTGTCGAGTTACCGTTTAATTTTAGCAGATGCTGATGGTGCGAATGCGCGTGAAATTTTACGTAGCACAGAACCTATTTTATCGCCGGCATGGTCTGCCGATGGTAAGCAGATCGCTTATGTTTCATTTGAAACCCAGCGTCCAGCCATTTATCAACAAGTCATTGCGACCGGTCAACGTAAGAAATTAACTAATTTTCCAGGCCTCAATAGTGCACCTTCATGGTCACCCGACGGCAAGCATATGGCCATGGTGTTATCGAAAGACGGTAACCCCGATATTTATCTAATGAATTTAGCCACTGCTGAATTACAAAAAATCACTCATCATTCCGCCATTGACACCGAGCCTAGCTGGTTGCCGGATGGTCAATCGTTGATTTTCACTTCTGATCGCGGCGGTAAGCCGCAGATTTATCAGTTTACGCTTGCTGACAAGAAGGTGAAGCGATTAACGTTCAAAGGGCGTTACAATGCCAGAGCGAGTGTAATGCCTGACGGTAAGAGTATGGTGATGGTTCATGGTGACGAGCAAGGTTACCATATTGCTTGGCAGGAATTAGCAACAGGTCGGTTGCTTATTTTAACCAGTTCGTCGCTGGATGAATCACCCAGTATCGCACCCAATGGCACCATGCTGTTATACGCGACGAAGTATGCGGGGCGTGGTGTGTTAGCCGCTGTTTCGCTTGATGGGGGTATTAAATTTCGTTTACCGTCGCCATCGAGCGATGTAAGAGAGCCCGCTTGGTCACCGTATTGATGCAAAGTCGGCGATCTGCGTCGCTGGTCTTTTTCTGCTACAGTCAGATTATCTTTGTCATGTGATTTCGAAAATTTTTTCATTTCGGGCCCAAAAACGGTATTGCATGCTTGCTGAATGGCTATACAATAGTGGAATAAAGCAGATTCTCCTTTTTTTTTATTTCTATGGTGGGTGATAATCAATGATGATCAAAAAATATATTTCTTTATTGTTTTTAATGAGTCTTTTGTCAGCATGTGCGACAACTGATCAGCAAGATGCCAGTGCGACTGACAATGCGGCTACTGCTAGCAGTAGTACTTCGACTGCTGTTAGTTCAGGAGTTGATTCGGCAAGCGCTGTTGAGATTCCAGTTGAACCAGTGGTTCAATTAGAAAATGTCTTTTATTTTGATTATGATCAAGCGTCTCTGGGTAGCGATGTGCGGGCTTCGCTCGATGCACAAGCTGCCGCACTTCGTAACAGCAATGTTGCTATAGTGCTCGAAGGTCATGCTGATGAGCGCGGTTCACGCGAATATAATTTAGCACTTGGCGAAAGGCGTGCAAAAGCGGTCGCTGACTATCTCGCTATTCAAGGGATTTCTCGTGCTCGAATAGAAGTGGTTAGCTTTGGTGAGGAGCGCCCCGTCGCTTTGCGTAGCAATAGTGAAGATTATGCATTGAATCGACGCGTTGAGCTAAAATAATCCATTAAAGCCATCGTTAGCTCAGCTTGCTGATGCCGATAAATGTGATGGCAATTTTTGCTTAAACGAGGTGGCTGAGTTCTGAAGATAGGATGCGGCGATGAGAAATACAACGATTAAGAGCCCCCATCAATTGGCTAGCGTTTTGTTGATACTGTTATCACTGGGGCCAAGCTATGTGTTTGCTTTGGGTCAGGTTGAAGTCGTTGAAGCTGAGTCAACGATTGTTCCTGCTGAGCGATATCCAAGGGATGGGTATTTTGATGCCCTAAGTGATCAGCAGAGCAATGCCCAGATCTTTGGTGATGCCACTCCCGCTGCAGTTTCTTCTGCCGCTTCGGATGCAGACATACTTTTGCAGCTTCAATCTTTGCAGGCCGAATTACGACAGTTGCGTGGTTTAATCGAAGAGCAGCGTCATGCAATTGAAATGCTCGATCGAAAGCGTATTGATGATTACCTCGATCTAGATCATCGATTGAGTGTGGTTAACCAATCACAGGTTGAGGCTAAGCCCGCGCCCGATAAAGAAGGGCTAAATTTTTCATTTGTTCCTATGGTCACAGCTCAGCCAGCAGTCAATACGCTTGATCAAGCAGAAAATATCATTCGTCAATCTCACGCGCTACAACAAGCTGGATGTTTTGGCTTAGTGTTGGAGTGCGTGCCTTCAACATTAGCTCATGCTATTACAGATCAGTTGGATATCCCGACTATTGGTATCGGTGCAGGTCCTGAAACTTCAGGTCAAGTACTGGTTTTTCATGATCTCCTGGGTTTACAGGATGAGTTAACACCAAAGTTTTTAAAACGTTACTGTGACGGTTTTTCCTTGATGCAGGAAG
>CALCNB010000075.1 GCA_937897785.1 uncultured Cellvibrionales bacterium
AATGGCGGCAGTATTATTTCTATTTCCTCTATAGAGGGTGCGGCGCCGAGTAAGTTTATGGGCCCGTATAGCGTCAGCAAGGCGGGTGCCGAAATGTTGGTTAAAAATGCGGCCTTGGAATTAGGGCCTTTCGGCATTCGAGTTAATTGTATTCGTCCTGGTATGGTACCAACTGAAATTGTTGCTGCATCGCTGCCACAAAGCATGCAAGATAATTATATAGAAGAATCTGATTTGAGCCGTGCCGGCACGCCCGAAGAAATTGCTGATGGGGTGCTTTATTTTGCCTCTGATATGGGTAAGTGGACGACTGGACAGATCTTGGGTGTTTGTGGGGGTGCCGGTAATCAAAAAGGTGCCGACTTTAGTGAGTCAATTGAGATGTTTTATGGTGCTGATAAACTAAAAGCATATACCAATCAATAAGTGCTTTTCTTAGTCTTTCAGGATGGTAAATAACAACAAAAATTAATCTAGCTACAGCAATTGATTTTGCTGCGTTTAACTTTTAAGCGCTTTTTTAAACCTTATTATTTGTCGTGATTCGAAACCTGTTTCTGGCTTGCAAAAAACGCCATAAGTTAATGTTTTCCTTACTGTAGCAGTCATATTTAACTATCAAGTTGAATCTTTTTTCAGTTTGGTGGTACTTCCCTTACGGCTGGTTTATGCTTCTTATTATTGAGTTTTATGTGATTGAAAATATTTTATTAAAAAGATAACTAGGATCTGAGCTATGACGCCGGAACAAACGAAAGCCTTCGAAGAGAAAGTCTATACCTTTGTTGGAAAGCCAATCTATACGGGCCCACGACGCGGATACGATGATGTCAATTCAGCCATGATACGACAATGGTGCGAAGTGATGGGCGAAAAAAATCCCGCCTATGTTGATCAAGATTGGGCTGAAAAAAGTACCCGTGGCCATTTAATTGCGCCGCCAGCCATGATGTATGCCTGGACTCAAGAGGGCTATAAAGTCGCCAGTGAGGGCCGTCCGACCGACGGTCAAGTTGAGATGGTTAAGTTCTTTGATAGTTATGGTTTTAGTGGTTCTTTAGGCACTAACGTCGATCAAGAATATTTTGCTGAGGCTAAAGTCGGCGATGCTATTTTTGAAGAAAGTGTCATTGAATCGATTTCAGAACAAAAAACAACGGCTAGGGGTATTGGCTATTTTTTTGAAACCTATGCCAAGTTTACCAACCAAGATGGCGTTTTGTTGGGTACCCAACGATTCAGAGTGTTCAAGTTTATTCCGCCTCAACAGGAAGAGGTAACGCCTGCTAGTAGCGATACCTTAGAAATTCCAACTAGAGTGGCTGCACCACGAGGACAAGATAATAAATGGTGGTGGGACGCTTGCGATGAAGGCAAGATATTGATACAGCGCTGCGCATCATGTGGTGCCTTACGGCATCCGCCTAGACCCATGTGTGGAGTCTGCCAATCAACTGAATGGGATACGATAGAGTCGACATTAGACGGTGAATTGTTTAGCTTCGTTGAAATGCATCACCCTAAATTCCCTGGTTACCAATACCCTCTATTAGTCGGCGTAATTAGTTTGGCAGAGGGCACGCGCATTATTGCAAATATTGTCGGTTGTGACGTAAAAGATGTTGAAATTGGCATGAAGTTGAAGGGTAAGGTCGAGCGAGTTGATGAAAAAACGATATTGCCTCAATTTTATCCTGTGAATAACTAACGGCAAAGCTAAGGAGAAACAGAGTAATGAATACACTTAACTATGCCGATATTAATATTGGCGATAAAATTCCTAATTTAGATATACCCATAACCGCATCGCTTATTTCATGCGCGGCATTGGCTACGCGAGATTTTGAGCCCTGTCATCATGATAAAGCGGTTGCTCAGGGCATGGGTTTGCCGGATGTGTTTATGAATATATTAACCAGTCAGGCGTTAATGGCCCGTTTCGTCACCGATTGGTCTGGTCCTGAGGCGGTCATGAAGGCATTAAAGGTTAAACTGGGAGCGCCGAATGTTCCTGGTATGACTATGACAGTCAGTGGTGAAATCGTTGAAAAAGATGACGCCGAAAAAAGTATCAAAATTAATGTTACAGGTGAAAATAATATCTGGGGAATGCACATGTCCGGTTCTGTGCAAATTGCACTGCCTTAATTCATTCCTGTTGGAGAGAAAAGTATGACCATTAATGTTTCAGGCGAAGCCGCGATTGCCGGTGTAGCCAATACAGAATTTTCAAAAAACTCAGGCGTTTCTGAGTTGGAATTAGCCTCGGTGGCCGTGCGTGATGCCATTGCCGATGCAGGGTTAAAGCCCTCCGATGTCGACGGCATGACGACATTTACCCTCGACAACACCGATGAGATTGAAATAGCGCGTGCGGTTGGAATCGGTGACTTGACCTTTTACTCGCGGGTTCCTCATGGCGGCGGCGCTGCTACTGGCCTGGTCCATCAAGCAGTGATGGCTGTCGCCACGGGAATGGCTGAAGTGGTGGTATGTTACCGTGCATTGAACGGACGCTCGGGCCATCGTTATAGTTCGGGTGTTGCAGGTCCACTATTAACCTCGGATGCTATTCACTGGGGTTGGTATACGCCATATGGCTTAATGACGCCAGCCAGTTGGGTGGCTATGTACACACAGCGGTACATGCATTTGGCAGAGAACGTACAAGACGCGATGTTTGAGATTGCCCATGTGCAGCGTCAATATGCAGCCAAAAATCCCGCGGCTTTTTTCTATCAGCGCCCCTTTGATCGTGCGGATTACGATGCTTCACGGCCCATTGTTTCACCGTTTAAAATGCTTGATTGCTGTATGGAAACTGACGGTGGCAGTGCCGTGGTGGTGACGACGGCCGAGCGAGCTAAAGATTTAAAACATCCGGCTGTCATCGTTAAGGGCGTTGCGCAGGCTGCTGCTGCTGATATGGAGTCAATGACCAGTTTTTACCGGCCAGAAATCGCGCGTATTCCGTCAATGGATATTGCCGCTAAGATGGCTTATGAACAGTCTGGCCTTTGTGCCGATGATATCGATGCGGCGGTCATTTATGACGCGTTTACACCAATCGTATTATGGCAGTTAGAATCATGGGGTTTTTGTGATTTATTAGAAGCGCCAAAATTTGTTTTAGATGGTGCGCTACGAAGTGATGGTCGTTTACCTACCAATACTCATGGTGGTCAGTTGAGTGAGGCATACATTCACGGTGTTAATGGGGTTGTTGAAGCCACCCGTTTAGTCCGAGGTCAATCGGTTAATCAACCTGCCAAAGAAGTGAATAATGTATTAGTAACATCTGGTGTTGGCGTGCCTACAGGTGGCGCCTTATTAGGCCGTTCTGATTAATGATAAAGTGAGAAAACTATGACAAAGCGTTTTGCTAACAAAATTGCTATTGTGACTGGGGCAAGTTTAGGTATAGGCCGAAGTACTGCTATTCAATTAGCCCAAGAGGGGGCGCACGTTATTGGTTGTTCGCGTCGCAAGCCCAAGCTTGATGAACTTGCTGAACGCATATCTAAAGACGGTGGTCAGTTTACGGGATATGCACTTGATGTAAACGATGCCCTTGCTGTCGAGCGATTTGTCGAAGAGGTGATAGAGAAATTTGGTCGTTTGGATGTGTTAGTTAACAATGCTCCCTCGGTAAAAGGCGGTATGATAGAGCACACCAGTCTTGATGATTGGCAATCAAATTTCAAAGCATCAGTCGACAGTGTTTTCATTGCAACGAAGGCGGCTTTTAAGGCAATGTATCAACAAGGCTCCGGCGCGGTAGTGACAGTGTCATCAGTGAGCAGTCTGCGAGGCGGAATGGCAGCCAGTGCCTATTCGTCATCTAAGGCCGCTATCAATCACTTCACTAGTTGTGCCGCAATGGAAGCGGCACCTTATAATGTCAGAGTAAATGTTGTTGCTCCGGGTTCGGTTAAAACGCCAGGTCTAGATCAGGCAACCGGTAAGAGTGAAGTGATGATGAATACGATTGCTGGTTCGATACCCATGCAGCGCCATGCTGAGCCCGAGGAAATAGCCGAGGCGATCTGTTTTTTATGTTCGGATCAGGCTTCTTTTATTACCGGTATTGTCTTGCCCGTTGATGGCGGTAAGACGCAGCAGCTTTATATTCCTGATTTCGATATAACTGCGCTAGACAACGCAAAAGTTGACAGTTAAGAGCATTAACGCGAAAACACTTTTCCCCTTAAGGTGAATAATCGATATGAGTGAATCGTTAGTATCACGAATAAAGCCCGTACTAGGTTTGGACAATAAATGGTGGTGGGATCAAGCTGCTGAGGGAGTGCTTGCTATCCAGCGTTGCCAAGGTTGTCAATCATTAAGGCATCCGCCACGCCCCATGTGCGATCAATGTCAGTCACAAGAATGGGATTTTATCTCGGCATCAGGTAAGGGCACTGTTTGTAGTTTTACGGTGCTGCACCATCCCAAGTTTCCCGGCTACGACTATCCATTGATTATTGTTCTGGTTGAGCTTGCTGAGGGAACACGTATTACCTCTCAGTTGACCGGTTGTGAACCTGACGAGGTAGATTTTGATATGCCAGTTGAAATGGTGATGCAACGGGATGCTGATGGTTTTCAGTTGCCATACTTTCGCCCCTCCCAATAATCATATATTGCTTTAGGTAGTTAAAATTAATAATGAATAGCTTACATAATAAGGCCGCTATTGCCGGTATTGGTTGCACTGAATTTTCTAAAGCATCAGGCCGTTCTGAACTATCTCTTGCTTCAGAGGCAGTGGTAGCAGCGGTTACTGACGCGGGTCTTGCACCTTCAGAGATTGATGGTTTGGTCAGTTACACGCTTGATCCTACCGATGAGATAGAGGTTGCTCGAAGTGTTGGAGCCGGTGATTTGACTTTTTTTAGTAAGGTCAATTATGGCGGTGGCGCGGCGGTTGGTGTGGTTCATCAAGCCGTTATGGCCGTGGCAACAGGCCA
>CALCNB010000076.1 GCA_937897785.1 uncultured Cellvibrionales bacterium
GATATTGTTGAACCTATCATCTGTGCGCCGAATGATCCCGATGATGCTAGGACACTGTCTGATGTGGCAGGTGACAAGGTCGATGAGGTCTTCATTGGTTCCTGTATGACTAATATTGGTCATTTTCGTGCGGCCGGTGAAATGCTTAAGCAGTATGAAGGTAATTTATCCACCCGTATGTGGATTGTACCCCCTACCAGAATGGATGAAACTCAACTGATTGAAGAGGGCTACTATTCTACCTTTGGTAAGGTTGGCGCTAGAACAGAGATTCCCGGTTGTTCTTTGTGTATGGGGAATCAGGCCCGCGTTGAAGATGGGGCTACTGTACTTTCTACCTCGACTAGAAACTTTCCAAACCGTTTAGGCAATGGTGCGAATGTTTATTTAACTTCTGCCGAGCTGGCTTCGGTAGGGGCCATTTTAGGCAAGTTGCCAACTCGTGAGGAATACATGACTTATGCGAAAAAAATTGATTCTATGTCGGATGATATTTTTCGTTATTTAAACTTTGATAAAATGGAGCAGTTTCAAAAAGGCGCAGAAGAAGGAAAACGAATAGCCGCCATTGAAATAAAAGAAGTCGGTAGTTTATAGCTGCCTACAAACCTACAAAAAAAGCTGCCAAGGCAGCTTTTTTTGTTTATGAGTCAAATCTAGCCGTCACTAGTTGCTGGCATTTATTCCGGTCTTACCATCGTTATCAGGCAAATATGTTTTAAACATCGTGCCTAACTCATCATTAGTGTGTTGTGGGATTCGATAATAGGTTCTGATCGCGAGTGAGCCATCAGGTTCAAATCTAAAGGTTTCAATGCTGGGTTCCATGAAGGTTTTACCATTAGAGGTAATGATATTATTCATAACCCAGCTAACTTCATTGCCTAAGATGAATAATGTCTCTTTAGGGATGTGAAATTCAACATTTGGCTGAAATAAATCGTATGAATTGATACAGCAATGTTGAAAACCAAATTTTTCGGGTGTGGCGACAGGGTCAAACATTCTGACGGCATCCGTTTTAAGCACGGTATGATAATTGTCAATCCAACCTTGACGATCGCCAGCGGTCCATAATTTGTCGTAATTATTAGCCCAATTCCACAGTGCTTCTTTGCTGGGTAATGCCATACTATCTACTCCTAAAAAGTTCGCTTTGAAATGACATTGCTGAACCTTTGAAAGTCGGTTTTGTCATAGTGGAAATTTTTTTAATTATAGTGAGCCTTGGGAATTGCCTCAAGGTTGTTTAGATGACGGTTTTGATGGATTTAATTTTAATACTGTTCAGTTTACTATAGCGCGCTAGGTATTCATTTGAGTAGCTGTGATCGGATAATTTAAGAGAGAACAATATGTTTTTTGGTTTCAAAGGTTATATAAATCAACTGTTTAAATGGTTTTCCTGTGGTATTTTGCTTTCTCTAGGTGGGGGCTTTCTCTTATCGTCAGTGAGTCATGCTGATTTTTCTGATGGCATTGATATACCTTATACAGAGTTCCAGCTCGAGAATGGTTTGACGCTGTTAGTTCATCAAGACCGCAAAGCACCGATTGTTGCTGTCAATATTTGGTACCACGTAGGCTCAAAGGATGAACGGCCTGGTATTACTGGTTTCGCTCATTTATTCGAGCACTTGATGTTTAATGGCTCCGAGAACTATGACGGCGAATGGTTCTTGCCTTTGCAAGAGGCTGGTGGCACTGATTTAAACGGCACGACTTGGTTTGACCGCACCAATTACTTTCAGAATGTGCCCGCTCCAGCGCTGGATATGGTGTTGTGGATGGAGTCTGATCGAATGGGGCACTTCATTAACGCGGTTACTCAAGATACTCTCGATGAGCAGCGTGACGTGGTGAAGAATGAAAAACGCCAAGGTGATAATCGTCCATACGGTAAAGCACAGTACGCTCAGTTAGCCGCGATGTTTCCTACTGATCATCCATATTCTTGGAGTACTATCGGCTCCATGGAAGATCTTGAGGCTGCGTCCTTAGATGATGTAAAAGAATGGTTCGCTCGATTTTATGGGGCCGCTAATGCCACATTAGTCATTGCGGGTGATGTTGATCCACAGCAGGTATTTACTAAGGTTAAGCACTATTTTGGTGACATTGCTTCAGGCCCTGCCTTAAATAAGCAAGAGCGCTGGATTGCCAAGCGTCATGATACGCGTCGAGAATTGATGTTCGATGATGTACCTCAAACACGGTTGACCCGTGCATGGAATACGCCGCCATTTGGCGATGAAGAACATCTTGCGCTTCAGTTGGTCGCGAGTGTTTTAGCGCAAGGGAAAAACTCTCGTCTTTACCAAAGGCTTGTTTATCAAGAGCAGTTGGCAACATCAGTTGTCGCCGCGCAGCAGGGTTTTGAAATTGCAGGCATGTTTGAAATTGAAGTCTATCTAAAACCCAATGCAAACCTTGAGCAAGTTGAGGCACTATTAACTGAAGAGGTTGAATTGCTCCTTAAAAAAGGCGTCAGTCGTAAAGAGTTAGAGCGTGTTAAAACGACTGTTATGGCTAGTGAAATAAGAGCATTAGAGAAAATAGGTGGTTTTAGTGGTAAGGCGCAAACATTAGCTCGATACCAGACTTATCTGGGTGATGCAAAGCTTTTCAAGCGTGATCTGAAGCGCATAGAGTCAATGACTCGACAGCAATTAAAGTCTGCGGCTAAGCGCTGGCTAAGTAACGGCGACTATAATTTAGTAATCAAGCCGAAAAAATCTTATCAAGTTGCTGGGGAGGGTGCTGATCGGTCAAGTTTACCTAGTCCTGGCGCTGTTCCAGAATTAGATTTACCTGAGCCCGAAGAGTTTTTCTTGTCGAACGGCTTAAGAGTGTTGTTTACTCAGCGAAGTGCTGTGCCGGCGACAGAAATGTTAATGCAGTTTGGTAGCGGCTATGCCGCTGATCCTTCTGATAAGTTGGGTATTGCTTCAGTAACAGCCGCTATGTTAGACGAAGGTGCCAGCAATATGTCGGCGCTTGACATTGCAGAACAGCTCGAGTTGCTGGGTGCCAGTTTAAGCGCGAGTGCATCATTAGATTCATCGACTGTTTCGCTATCAGCACTCGATAATAATATTAAAGAGTCATTGTCTTTATTTAGTCGTATTATTCGTCAGCCGAATTTTCCTAATAAAGAATTAGAGCGCGTCAAAAGTAATTGGTTGGATTTGATAGTTCAAGAACAGGCTTCTCCTTTTTCAATAGCGCTACGACAATTGCCGCCGTTGCTTTACGGGAAAGATCATGCTTATGGTATTCCATTCACTGGTTCCGGTTATAAAGATACAGTCAGCTCTATTGAGCGCAGCCATTTAATTGATTTCCATCGTGCTCACTATGGCGTTGACAATGCAACCTTAATGATTGTCGGTGGATTGCCTAAATCGACAGTTGTCCCATTGCTAGAAAAGTATTTTAGTGACTGGTCGAAGGTTTCGCCGGCTACGGTCGGCGAGACAAACCAAGGCACTGGCCTATTGGCCAGCGCGATGAGAAAGTTGGTGCCAGTTGCTGCGCCGGATCATCCTACCATATACCTGATTGATAAGCCCAATGCGCCGCAGTCTTTAATTCTAGGTGGTCAGTTGTTGCCGCCTACTGGTGAAGCCGATGCCTACATCATTGATATGGCAAGTCAGATATTAGGCGGGTCATTTAATTCGCGCATCAACATGAATTTACGCGAAGACAAAGGCTGGGCTTATGGGGCAAGAACGATGACAGCCGATGCACTCTCTCAACGACCTCTGCTGTTTTACGCACCCGTACAGGTAGATAAAACCAAAGAATCGTTACAGGAACTTATTCGTGAAGCTCAGGCCTATATTTCTGATCAGCCGCCAACAACGGAAGAGCTTGATCGGTTTAAAGCCTCATACGTGCGAAGTTTGCCGGGTAAATTTGAAACCAACCGTTCAGTACTGGGTGCGCTTTCGGGTATGGTCGAGTTTAACCGACCATTAAATTACATTGAACAGCAGCAGCGGTTAATCGGCGAGTTAGAGGTGAATGATCTTTTGCCAGCTATTGCTGAGCATATTCAGCCGACTGCAATGATTTGGCTAATTGTCGGAGATTTAAGTCAGGTACAACCCGTTTTAGAAGAAGCGGAGATTGCCCCTGTCATTGTTCTTTCACCGTAATCTTTTCTAATTCGTAATAAGGAATTGTGGGCCGGGTATTTATAATTAATACACTATTTTAAGTTAAGTACTGCCATGCTGGCAGTCAGATATTGAGAGTCCGTTATTATGACTAATACTGTTTTGAATGATCCGCCATTCCTTGCGCAATTAATTGTCGAGGGCTTGAATCGCTATGATGACAGGCCTTGTATGTATTTGGGGGATACCATCGCGAGCTATAGAGATGTTCGCCTACGCACCAGTCAATTCACTCAGGCATTGCAATCTAAAGGTGTCAAATCGGGCATGCGAGTTGCCGTTATTTCAGGCAATCGTCCAGAGGTTTTATACAATATTGCTGCCATGCAGTTAGCCGGTTGTTGCGGTACGCCATTACATCCCTTGGGTTCTTTGGATGACCATGCCTATGTCATGAATGATGCAGGTATTGAGGCTTTAATTTTTGACGGTAGTTTATTCGGTCAGCGGGCAGCAGAGCTAAAAGAAAAGGTCCCCTCGTTAAAGCATTTATTGTCATTTGGCGAAACATCGGTGGGTGAAAATTACTCCGCACTTGCCGATAATTTCGAACCTTTACCTTTGATTGTGCCTGATGCCGATCCCGATGCGATTAGCAGTATTACTTATACTGGGGGTACGACGGGTAAGCCAAAAGGGGTGATGCAAGCTTATCGTTCTTCTGCCTATATGACGATGATTCAAATGCTCGAATGGCAGTTCCCAGAAGATTTACGTATGTTAATTGCCACCCCCTTGTCGCATGCAGGGGCCGCTTTTTTTGTTCCTGTCCTGCAAAAAGGTGGTTGTATTTTTGTTGCTCAGGGCTTTGACCCCGATGCTATTTTTAACATGATTGAAGAGCATAAAATTACCGCGACGATGTTAGTACCCGTCATGATTTATATGTTATTGGATTCCCCTGCGGCTAAGACTGCCGATATTTCAAGTTTAGAAACGATATTTTACGGTGCTTCGCCGATGGCGCCGGCGCGTCTAAAGGAGGGTATTGAGCGCTGGGGGCAGATATTTTATCAATTTTATGGCCAGTCAGAATCGCCAATGGTCCTCGTTAATATGCGCAAAGAAGATCATGATCTATCAAAGCCAGAGCGATTAAGTTCTTGTGGCAGGCCGACAAGTTGGTTAAAAGTGGCGTTGCTCGATAACGATAATCAACCGGTAGCGCAAGGAGAAAAAGGCGAGATTTGTGTTCGTGGTCCTATTAATATGTTGGGTTACTTAGGCTTGCCTGATCAGACTGCTGAGACACTCGCGGGTGATTGGTTACATACAGGCGATGTTGGTCGATTGGATGAAGATGGTTTTTTATACATTGTCGATCGAACTAAAGATATGATAGTCACTGGTGGTTTTAATGTCTTTCCTCGCGAGATAGAGGATGTTATTTCAGCCAATGCCTCGGTTGCACAGGTGGCAGTCATTGGTGTGCCCAGCGAACAGTGGGGCGAAGAGGTAAAGGCGGTGGTGGTTTTGCGTCCTGGCATCGAGTCTTCTGAGGCATTGAGCCACGAAATCATGGCTGAAGTGAAAGCGGCGAAAGGCTCTGTGCATACGCCCAAATCAATCGATTATGTTGAGGCAATTCCGCTTACAGCCGTTGGCAAACCAGATAAAAAAGTGGTGCGAGCCAAATACTGGGAAGGTCACTCACGCGCAGTATAAAAGGATGGTTTCATCGGGCGTTCTGATCTTTTAGTGTGCGTTTGCTTCCGACTATTCTTGCCGATTGATAAGCTCTGTATTGAGGTATAGTTCAAACTGGCGTAAATACGTAAATCATTGGCATCGATTCACAAGTCTCTAGTATTGCTGAAGCATATCATCCCACTCTTTTAATAGAAGAGTCTATCTATTTGATTAAACTGTATAATTAAATAAATCAAACATATAAATCAAGACTAAATTGTCGAAAATTTATTCGTCAATTTAACTCTTATATGCGTCAAGATAGCGAGTAAAGATAAGCCATTGAGTATTGGTTTAAAGCCCCATAGTATTGATTAGTAAATTATTTTAAATGATTGGAGTAATTAGCATGCCGGCCTATAAAGCCCCTCTGAGAGAAATTGATTTTATCACCAATGAATTATTTAATTTTGACCAACATTACGAGTCTTTAGGTTTAGGTGATTCCGTGAACGCCGAAACGCGAGAGGCAATTATTAATGAAGGCGCTAAGTTCTGTGAACAAGTACTCGCGCCACTGCATCAAAGTGGCGATGAAGAAGGTTGCCATTGGTCTTCTGAGGGCGTGACAACGCCAAAGGGTTTCGCTGCTGCCTACGCTGAGTACGTGGAAGGCGGTTGGCCTAGCCTTAGTATGCCTGAGGAGGTTGGCGGCCAAGACTTACCGCATTCGCTTAATATTGCAGTAGGTGAAATTATGGGGCAGGCAAATCACGCTTGGGCAATGATCACAGCACTGACCTCGGGGGCACGACAGACCTTACTGGCTCATGGTAATAGCTTTCAAGATTTAAAACGGCAAGAAGAAAAGTATTAAATGCAATGGAATTAG
>CALCNB010000077.1 GCA_937897785.1 uncultured Cellvibrionales bacterium
TACATGGGACGGTAGCAATCCCTACCGCCTAATCAGCTTTTGAAATGACTCAGCTGACGATTTAGTCTTTGATCGCTGAGTTCTGAGCCTTGCTGCGTAACAAAAATAAGGCAGGTTATCAGTGGTTAATCGACTGTTTGATACACAATCAATAAAGGTCTGTTTTTAATAGGTAAAGCCGTTTCTTGCGATGGCATTACCGTGTAGTATGTGGTTTTATTTTTAACTGAGATAAGCCATGTTGACGTTTCATCTTCGCTTTAGTCTGCTCACTTTGGTAGCCGTGCTCACGGCTTGTGAGCCTAAGCAACCGGCTACGGTGTGCTTACCGCTTGAATCATTGGGTGCTACTGTCAATATACAGGGCGGTGAGTTTCAATTTGGCGACAATCGTTTTTATGTTGATGAGGGTCCCGCGGCACGCACCACGGTGGCCAGTTTTAATATTGATCGTCATGAGGTAACAAATGCGCAATTCAGCGCCTTTGTTGAGGCTACGGGTTATTTAACGGCTGCCGAAGTCGGGCTCTCTGAGGAAGACTTTCCCGATTTACCTACTCAATACCGTGTGCCCGGTTCGATGGTGTTCGTGCCGCCCGCCGATGACCAGCCCAGTTCGCCAGCCCAGTGGTGGCAGTTTGTCGCCGATGCCAATTGGCGGCATCCCTACGGGCCTGACTCTGACATTATTGGCAAAGACACTTACCCGGTGGTGCAATTAACGCATCAAGATGCACAAGCCTATGCACAATGGTTAGGCCGTCGATTACCCGCTGAAATTGAATGGGAGTACGCTGCTCGCGGCGGACTAGACGGCGCTATTTATAGCTGGGGTGACGAAAAGCCACACGACGGCAAGGCCAAGGCCAATACCTGGCAAGGCTTGTTCCCACACGTGAATTTAGCCGAAGACGGGTATTCTGGCAGTGCACCGGTCGGTTGTTATGCATCGAATGGCTTGGGCTTACTGGATACCACGGGCAATGTTTGGGAATGGACCAATACACCGTACGGCCCCGACCGAAAACGCGACTATGGCCGAAATGGCTTTGACCCGCAGCAGCCTGGCGTGGTGGTGAAAACCTTAAAAGGCGGTTCTTTCTTGTGTGCCGACAACTATTGTCAGCGTTACCGGCCGGCGGCACGCCAGGCACAAGATGTGACAGTCGCTTCACCGCATATTGGATTCCGAACCGTGGCAGATGGGTTGAGCGATAATTAATGACTCAATAATTATTAAAGCAGGGCAGTGGTTACCGACTATCGCTGATTTATTAAATTCAAATACAGGCAGCACAAGATGATAGATTGGCTTCTTAGCAGTGATACCTACACCACGCTTCTGTGGTGCGGCTTAGCTTATGTGGTGGTGATTGTGATTGGCGCTTTATTGATACAGGCGCCTTATGGCCGTTTTGCCTCTCAACAGTATGGCGTAAGTTTGGCGCCGAATACAGGTTGGTTTTTAATGGAGTTGCCGGCCACGCTCAGTTTCATCTTTTTCTATTTTCAGGGCGCACAGCGATTTGAAGCGGTACCCTTATTTTTCTTGGCTATTTGGTTAATTCATTACGGTAACCGTGGATTTATTTTCCCGTTGTTAATGCGGGTGGCTAAAGGTGCTAAAGGCAGTTTTAGCATAATGGTAATCGGCGCCGGTTGGCTGGTCACCACCTTGCATGGTTATTTGAATGCGGTGTTTATTAGTCATTTAAGCGAGCATTTAACCCATGACTGGTTCAGTGATCCGCGGTTTTTAATCGGCATGGCGATTTATGCTTTTGGTTATCTTATGAATATTCATTCAGATGCGATTATCCGCAACTTGCGCAGCAAGGACGAGGTGGCGCGGGGCGAAAAAGTGTATCGCATCCCAGAAGGTGGTTTATTCAAGTACGTGAGCAACCCCAGTTACTTTACCGAGTTAATCTCCTTTACCGGCTTTGCCATTGCCACGTGGTCACTGGGCGCTTTGTTTGTGCTCGCGGTGAGTGCAGCGAATTTAATCCCCCGGGCGTTTCAAGTGCACCGTTGGTACTTAGAAAAATTTCCCGACGATTATCCTCGCGACCGAAAAGTGTTAATCCCTTTTATTGTGTGAAGTGGATCAAGATAACTACTTTTTTTCCAAAGTTATTTGATTAAAATAGACGGGAGTTATGATTGAATTTTCCTCAGAACTCGTATGATATGCCGTGACACGTCAGTATTATCATCGTTACAGTTCATTAAACTTATCTCGGGACGAATCCCGTTATCATAAATAGTAATCGAATAACTAAACCTGCCTGACTATGCGCATACTTAATATGTTTTAAAGAGGACCTTTTACTATGAACGGTATTGATATTACGGCTCAAATCGAAGCGCAGTATATTCATATGAAACAGGTGCAATTGCGCGAGGGTATTCCCAGTGCTGCGGTTCGTAAAGATCGTTTGCAACGCTGTATTAATTTATTGGTCGACCACAAAGATGAGTTATCAAAAGCGTTAGAGCAAGACTTTGGTGGGCGCTCACCTAACTTGACGCAGTTATCAGAAATTATGCAAGGCACCGGCCACTATAAACATGCGCTTAAGCATGTTGAGAAATACATGAAAGCTGAAAAACGATCGGCACCATTCCCTATTGGTTTGTTAGGTTCACGTGCCGAAGTGCATTACCAGCCTAAAGGTGTGGTGGGTATTATGTCGCCGTGGAATTTTCCGATTGCGATGGTGTTTGTGCCGCTATGCAATGCCATTACTGCGGGTAATCGAGCCATCGTTAAGCCATCAGAATTCAACCCTGCTACGGCTGAACTAATTAAAACCTTAATAGAGCAAACTTTTAGCCCTGACGAAGTGGCCGTGTTTACCGGTGGCGCTGAAGTGGGCGCTGCGTTTAGTGCCGTGCCGTTTGACCATTTATTTTTTACCGGCGCCTCCAGCATTGGCCAAAAAGTGATGGAAGCCGCGGCTAAAAACTTAACTCCCGTGACGCTTGAGTTGGGCGGTAAGTCACCGGCATTGATTGATGCGGCGTACCCAATTGAGTTAGCAGCCGAGCGCATTATTAGCGGCAAGGGCATGAACTCCGGTCAAGTGTGTATTTCGCCGGATTATGTCTTTGTGCCCGAGCAGGGTTTAGAGGCCTTTATTGCTACCAGCCGTGAAATCTTTGCCAGCCAGTTTGCCACGGTAATGGGTAACCCCGACTATACCGCCGTGGTCAATGACCGCCACTATGCGCGGTTAGTGAGTTACTTAGAGGAGGCCCGTGCCGCCGGGGTGAGAATTGAGCCCTTATGTGACGAAGCGTTAGTAGCCGGCGATCGGCGGATTCCGATTACGTTGGTGATTAATCCCAGCGATGAGTTGCGCATCATGAAAGACGAAATATTTGGCCCGTTAATGGTGATTAAAACCTACGGTAACGAACAAGATTGTATTGACTTTATTAATGCACGGCCTTCGCCATTAGCGTTTTATTACTTTGGTGAGGATAAACAAAAACAACAGCAAATGTTAGATCAAACGCTGTCGGGCGGGGTGACAATCAATAATGTGACCATGCATGTGAGCTGTTACGACTTGCCGTTTGGTGGTGTCGGTAACAGTGGGATGGGCAGCTACCACGGCATTGAAGGCTTTAAAACGTTTAGCCATGGTCGCTCGGTGTTTCGCCAAGGTAAGTTAGATTTAGCCAAGCTGGCCGGCACCTTACC
>CALCNB010000078.1 GCA_937897785.1 uncultured Cellvibrionales bacterium
CTTGCCGATTATCGGTAGCGGTGAGCAGAGTAGAGTCGGCCTAGAGCGATCAAACAACGAGATTCCCGCGCTTAGCCCGACATTACAAACGGTATTGGCAGCGATTGGCTTCGACCCTAGTCCGTTTGAAGTCATCGAAGCAAGGTTGAGTGAACCAGTGGAGGCCTTATCTGCTGCCTTGGTCGATTTAGAGCTTGAAGGTCTTATTCAGGTGATTGGGGGTCTTTATACCCGTAATTACTCGTAAGCAATGGGTGCTATCTCCGGTTATCCGCTAAGGCCAGATGACCAAAAGGATAATTTATCGGCGCCTAGCTTTGGCATAATTAAAGCCTTGAATGCAAGCAATTAAGGCGACTGAATAGATGTTGCAATATAAGGATAGCTAAATGACCTGGTTTACTGAGGCCAATACCCAGCAAGATATTATCGATAAGGCGCCAACACTGGCGCCAACATTTAAAGCCTTTTATGACAGTTTTTGGCAACTAAGTTCGGCGCCGCCAAGTTTACTCGAGCTCTGCCGTTTGCGTGTTGCGCAATTGCATCAGAGTGATTATCAATGGCAGCATCAGCAAATTGAGCTGAGTACTGAAAAGCGCCAATCGCTGTCTCAATGGAGTAAAAGCGCCGTTTACACTGACGCTGAAAAAGCCTGTTTAGCCTTTACTGAAGTTTACTGTATGGACCCGCAAGCAATAACAGATGCGCAGGCAGAGGCGGTTAAATCTGAACTGGGTGACGCGGGTTTAGTCGCGTTAATTGAGGCGCTAGGGCTATTTTACGGCATGACTCGCGTCAGCCAGTTATGGGGGTTTTGACGCATGAGTAATCAACCAAGAGTGAGTGCTAACTTATCTAAAACTGGTAATGTGGTAAGAGATTCCGCATTAGGCCTAGTCACTGAGACGGTAGATCCCTATCTTCGTTTTAACCACGCTATTTGGCATAACGGCCCTTTAACAGCCGCTGAGGTTGAGCTGGCGCGCTTGCGTAATGCCCGTAAGGTAAACTGTGTTTTTTGTAAAGCGGTGCGCTACGATATTGCGATTGAAGCCGGTCTTGATGAGGCTAAGGTCGAACAGATTACTGACGACTTCGACCAGAGCGAGTTAAGTCAACGCGAGAAGTTAATACTGGTCTATACCGATTATTACCTACAACAACCAACCGCAATGACGACAGAATTTAAGCAGCGCTTAACCGAGGAGTTTTCAGCGGCGGAGATTGTTCATCTGTCGCTGGCCATCATGCTATGCAATTGTTTTTCACGTTGCGCGGTTTCACTGGGCGGTATGCCTGAAGAGGATTTACCCCGCATGCAGATCAGCGTGCCAGAATAAAGCCTAATCCATCAACGACTGTCAGTGGTAGGTTGTTAAACAGGGTACAATGGCCACTTATTCTCGGCTTCAGACTTGAAAGCGAAGGCAAACTTCGGTATTTTGCGCGGCTGACAATGAAACTGAATCCCCGGTCGGGGCTTCTTATATAAGCTATTGATTCATATTACAAAAGAGAGAGATCATCATGAGTGACCATTTTGTTGCTATTTTAATGGGTTCAGACAGTGATTTGCCACAGATGCAGCCTGCGATTGATACCTTAGCAAAATTTGATATTCGTACCGAAGTGAAGGTGACTTCAGCCCACCGAACCCCACAAGCCACTCATGAGTATGTCACTACTGCTGAGCAGCGTGGCTGTGCCGTATTTATTGCGGGTGCCGGAATGGCCGCCCACTTAGCAGGCGCTGTTGCTGCAAATACTACGAAGCCGGTGATTGGTGTGCCAATCAATGCCTCGCTTGAAGGGCTAGATTCATTGCTGGCTACGGTTCAAATGCCTGGCGGTATTCCAGTAGCCACAGTAGCGATTGGTAAAGCCGGCGCTAAGAACGCCGCGTACTTAGCCGCTCAGATTTTGGCGACTGCCGATGCTGATCTCGGCGAGCGAGTGAAAGCAGAGCGCGCGGAGAATGCTAAAGCTGTTGAAGCGAAAGATGCGGCATTACAGGCCAAGCTGGCTCAATAAGCAACCATGAGCAGCCTTGATCTGCAGCTTCGCGATCAAGCGATTCAAGCGCTCACCTGCGGTGATCTTATCGCTTATCCTACCGAAGCTGTTTGGGGTCTAGGCTGTGACCCATTCAATAGTTTGGCGGTTGATAAATTATTAGCTTTAAAAGGCCGCTCGGTTGAAAAAGGGCTAATTTTAGTCGCCGCCCATGTTGATCAGTGTGAATTGATTACCCGCCATCTACCCAGTGAGCAACTCAATCGCTTACAAACAAGCTGTCAGCCGGCAGCCCCTATTAAGCGCGCCACAACATGGCTGGTGCCCAGCAATGACAGCATGCCCGATTGGATAACCGGTCAATTTGATACCGTTGCTATTCGCGTCTCACGCCACCCCATTGTTGCCGAATTATGTCAAGCATTTGGTGGCATGATAGTCTCAACCTCGGCTAACCCGCAGGGTCAAGCCGCCGCGATCAATCAGCATCAGGCTGAGCGATACTTTTCCAATCGTGTTCGAGTGTATGTCAAGGGCGATCTTGGTGGCCAACAACAAACGTCAGAATTAAGGCATTTAGTGACTAACGAGGTTTTACGGTAAACTGTTGCTTGAGTTAACCACAGACGCTAAATAAGCGAGTTAAGCAACGAGGCAAATGGTGAGCCATATAGATAAGCAAGCAGTAAAAAGTTTCTTGCTCGACCTGCAAGACCGCATTTGTGCTGAGTGTGAAGCTTTGGATACAGCGGCTCAATTCGTCGAAGACAGTTGGCAGCGTTCCGAGGGCGGTGGTGGTCGGACACGTGTGATCAGCAATGGCGCTGTGTTCGAAAAAGGCGGGGTTAATTTTTCGCATGTGTTTGGCGATCAGTTACCGCCTTCTGCTACAGCAACGCGACCTGAATTAGTGGGTTGTCGCTTTGAAGCGATGGGCGTTTCTGTGGTGATGCATCCCGATAATCCATTTGTCCCAACATCGCATGCTAATTTACGATTTTTTGTCGCTGAGAAAACTGGCCAAGAAGCGATATGGTGGTTTGGCGGTGGCTTCGATTTAACCCCCTATTATCCCGTAGAGGCTGATTGCGTGAGTTGGCATCGTGCCGCTGAGCAGGCTTGTCGACCCTATGGCGATTCCGTTTATTCAGCGTTTAAAAAAAATTGTGATGAGTATTTTTATTTACCCCATCGCGATGAGCATCGAGGTATTGGCGGTTTGTTTTTTGATGACTTGAATGAGTGGGGCTTTGATAAATGCTTTGAATTTATTGCACAAGTCGGCAAGCAGTATATTAACGCCTACAGCGATATTGTTCGCGGCCGAAAAGACGACAGCTTTAATCAAACGCAGAAACAATTTCAGCGTTACCGCCGAGGTCGCTACGTGGAATTTAATTTAGTCTATGATCGGGGCACACTTTTTGGCTTACAGTCTGGTGGTCGCACCGAATCTATTTTAATGTCTATGCCTCCAGAAGTTAATTGGCATTATGCTACGGAAGGCGATACGTTTGATTTACAGCAGAAACAATTACTGGCCGTGCTGCAACCCAAAGACTGGCTCAACCACAATGATCGGAGCGGCGCCTAATAATGACAAACTTAACGGCAAGTTATGCGGTGTTTGGCAATCCTGTTGAACACAGCAAGTCGCCTGATATCCACCATCAATTTGCCGAGCAAACTCAGCAGGCCATGCGCTATAGAAAACAGCTAGTAGCTATTGATGCATTTGAAATGACTGCGCAGGAATTTTTTGATCAAGGCGGATCGGGACTCAACGTTACCGTGCCGTTTAAACTCGCCGCCTATCATTTTGCCGCACAATTAACCGAGCGAGCAAAAACGGCGGGCGCGGTGAATACCTTAATAAAAAAAGATGACATCATTATTGGCGACAATACCGATGGCTGTGGCTTGTTGAGAGATATTCGCGATAATCTACAGTGGCCATTAGCGCAACAAAATATTTTAATTCTTGGCGCGGGGGGCGCTGTTCGAGGTATTTTAGCGCCGCTACTGGCGGCCAACCCACAATCAATAACGATCGCTAACCGCACCTTAAAAAAAGCCCAGACATTGGTTGAGCAGTTTCAACCGCTGGCCGATACCGTTTCTCTGAGCTGTCTCGATTACACAGCGCTCGATGGCCAGTATACGCTTATTATTAATGGCACCAGTGCCAGTTTAGCAGGACAATTGCCGGCGGTTAATTCTTTAATTTATCATCAAGCGCACTGCTACGACATGATGTATAGCAAAGGCGCAACCGCGTTTTTACAGCAAGCCAAAGCCAGTGGCGCGCAAGCAACTGCCGATGGCTTGGGCATGTTGGTTGAGCAAGCGGCAGAATCTTTTTATCAGTGGCGCGAGCTAAGGCCAACAACTGAATCGGTGATTGCTTCGATTCGTGATGCAATGTAGATGCTGACGGCAATTGCGATTGGTATCTCGGGTTGTTTACAGCAACAGAAATATTGGCTGATAATATTCATCGTCAATTTAGCGCTCCATTCGGCATTACCTACCCATGCCGCGCCCTTCATCGAGCTGCCCAAAGCGAACTTACAAGCCCATGAGCTAGGCGTCATTTATTTGAAGGGCAACCTCAAAAGTGAGCGCATTGCGAGAAGCTATCAGCGCTTAAGAGCGATACCGGCGGCAAATATTATCGGCATTAGTCTTGACGACCAAAAAGTCAATGTCAGCCCCGGTAAGTTTGCGGTTCAAAAACGAATAGTTGACGCGCTGCTTGGTCATCATATTCAGGCCTTGGCACTCGCGTGGGACCAGCCTTATCGGGTGGGCTGCATGAGCATGTCGGCAGCATTTGCCTTTGGCTATGATGCCGATTTTTGTGCCTCTGGTTGTCAAAAAACGAAACACTCAGCCTACTATCATTCGAGTAGCACGGCGCCCTTCACAGATTTTAATTTCCGACCGACCATGATGTTGGCTGCCACCACGGTAGAAAACGCCGAATCATTTATTATGCGCGGGATTAAGTCCGATGATTCTCAACCGCGTGGCGATGTTTATTTATTGCAGACCAGTGATAATAGTCGTTCCGTCCGCAAGATTTTTTATCCGACGATTAAGGATGCTTTTGAGCCGCAGCACGCGGTGAACATTGTTTCAAGCGATGGCATAGTCGATCGCTCAAATATTCTTTTTTATTTTACCGGTATAAAATCAGTGCCTCATCTAGAGACCTTAAACTTCTTGCCCGGCGCAATAGCGGATCATTTAACTTCTCATGGCGGGCGGTTAACGGATTCGACGCAAATGAGTGCGATGCGTTGGTTGGAGGCGGGTGCAACGGGCAGCTATGGCACTGCGTTAGAGCCATGCAATTTTTTAGAAAAGTTTCCTAACCCATTAATAGCCATGTGGCATTATAATAAGGGCGCTAGCTTAATCGAGTCCTATTGGAAAAGTGTGCAGATGCCCGGACAAGGTAACTTTATTGGTGAGCCCTTGGCTTCGCCTTTCAGTGGTTATCGCTTAGTGCGTTGGAAAAACACCGTGAGATTGTACTCGCCGATTCTGCGCCAAGGCCAATACAGCATTTTAGTTGGCCAGATGGCGAGTGGCGGCTTACCAATGCCTAGCTATTTACGACAACTCAATACTCTTGCGACGCAACGTGTGAGCCAAACAAAAAATTATATTGAGCTTAAGCCGCCCTATTATCCGTTTTATCGTATAGAACGATTATAGTCAGTGAATGGCGGTTAAATTTAGTTGTGGTCTATGAATGTGTCTTGATGCTGGTTTTTTAGTTTCACATAGTTAGCTGAGCTATAGACGAAAAAAGCTTTTTCTTTTTCGCTTAATGGCCGTGTTTTTTTACAGGGTGAGCCCATATAAAGATAGCCGCTATCTAGTCGTTTGCCGGCAGGCACCAAGCTGTGAGCGCCGACGATGACATCGTCTTCGATAACGGTTCCATCCATCACAATGGCGCCATTACCGATTAAAATTCGACTGCCTAACTCGCAGCCATGAAGCAGCGCTCGATGCCCCACCGTTACATCGTCGCCAATCACTAATGGCCAACCGTCGGGGTTATAGGGGCCGGCATGGGAGATGTGTAAAATGGCGCCATCTTGGATATTACTTCGCTCGCCAATCGATATG
>CALCNB010000079.1 GCA_937897785.1 uncultured Cellvibrionales bacterium
AAATAAGTTTCACCATCTTTATCAAATATATTATAATTCATTTTTTGTAAAAGTTTTTTGAAATTATCTTTATTACAGCCTAATAAGTTTAGCATTTCAGGTATTATTTTAATTTCTTTATTTTCTTTTGAGTTTGGCGAATTAATTATTAGCATAAATAATCTCGATCTTGCGTAAACGAAAACAAACAAATCGCTCAAAAATGGGTAGAATGCATACCCAAGGCTGTTAGTAGCGACCAATAATAGTTAACGCGATAACAACAGTTTTTAAACTATTTTTAAGTGACATCGCTATCCTGCATAACCCCTTTAGGAAAATCATTCTTCATCATGTCTAAACTGCCGTCAGAATATCAATTTCTGGATCTATCTGATTATGGCCGTCCACCCGCTCGGTGGATTGCACACTTTTTCAAAGACACCGCCGTTACACCGATACACATCACCATGCTATTTTTGGTAGCCGGTATCATCGCCATTGGTTTCATGCTGAACCAACAACTGTGGGCAGCGGCGATCTTTTTAGTACTTAAGTCGATTCTTGATGCCGCTGATGGTGAACTCGCACGCGTGAAGCAAACCCCCTCTTACATTGGCCGCTATTTTGATTCAGTCGCCGATATTATTTTAAACTTTTGCTTTTTAGCGACCATCTGTTATATCACGGCCGGTTCTTGGCTACTCATGCTTCTTGCTTTTGGTGCTATGCAGCTACAGGGCACCTTATATAACTATTACTATGTGATTTTTCGCAATAAATACAATGGCGATAAAACCAGTCGCATCTTTGAGGATAGCGCACCCACTGCGATGCCGGGCGAAACACAGCGCAATGTCGATCGATGGTTTTGGATGTATTATGTTTGCTACCGCTTGTTTGACAAGGCCATTTATCAACTGGATAAAGAGGCGGAACAGGCAGACCATTTTCCTAAATGGTTTATGACTGCTCTGTCGGCTTTTGGTTTAGGCTTTCAATTACTGATTATCAGTGTGATGTTATGCGTAGGGTGGGCGGCGTGGATTATTCCATTCTTTATTGGCTATTCAGTTTTGATCATAGTTTTTATTCTGCTGCGAAAAGGTATTCATGCGGGGTTTATCGGCAATTATCTTAAAGAAAGCAGCTAGCAGCTCATACTAATATACTTAGCCGCGAGCGAGCCAGTTCATGACTCGCATTGCCTACATACCGCTGCCATAGGTGGAAAGACTCACCGAGTCACTGGCTCTAATTTGTTTAAACGCCTCACCATAGGTGAGCAACTGCTTCAAACAATAGTCTAATCGGTCTTCGAAATACGGCTGTGCGCTCAGGTTATTATCGTCATCATTGTCGTTAAAGACCGACTCAACATTACGCACGATCAAATGCTCGGGCAAAAAACAAATGCGATTATTTTTATAACTGCTCATGCGTAATTCGGCAACCGGATACGCACCACCGTCAGCTGACGATACCGTGGTAATTAACGCTGGCTTATGCGCAAGCTCGCCATTGCCCCACATTAAGAAAAAGTTTTTTAACCCAGCAGGGGCCATGCCATGCCACTCGGGCGCGATCACAATAAAGGCATCACTGCTGGCCAACTGCTCAGAAATAGGTGCTAATAATGCCTGCCATTGTTCATCGCCGTTCCATATGCCTTCATCCCAAAGCGGTAATGGGTTATCGGCCAGGTCAAATAAATAACTGTCATTACACTGCGGCAATGCGGTTAACGCGGCTTGCATCACTTTTGCGACCTTACAGCTTTGTGAGTTTTGACGATGACTGCCAGAAATAATAGTGATTTTCATAGTTTTAACACGTGAGTTAATCGTTGAAGGTTATGAGCTCGGCAACTAAAGCAATATGGCTATGGCCTGAGTATTTTTTCTGTGCTAAATAATACACGAATCCTTCCTTAAGCATAAAACTTTTTTCTGTTCTTAGCCGTTAGCGATTCGACTGTAAGTTTCACTCAGCAACAGACAGCGCGTGACTCATCGGGATTGATGGGTCTATCGCGCTGCTGATATTGGCGCATGAATTTCGATAAGCTAAATCACTATTCCGGCTTGGGCGCACCCATAAAGCCCGGCCAGCGTGAACCGGAAATGACATCCAAATAGGGCTTAAACCCATCGGGGTCGAGCTTGCCGGCCAGTTTAATTTCACGGTCTTTAAAGATCGGCCACCACAGGTGTGCCGATAATTGCTCACGCATCGGTAGCATTTTAGCGATGGGGTCCCAGGGACTGTCTAACAATTTTAACTGACCTTCCACTTGCTCACGATGCTGGGTGCTATAGCCACTGCGCACGTGGACGACTTGCGGTGGGAAGTCATAACCCGCATCCATGTTGGAACCCACAGCACCTGACACCTTGATCCACCACTCGTGCATATCAAAGTCGGGCTCGTGTTCAGCAACTGCCGTGGCTTCACCAGAAAACTCTAAAAAGGTGTAGCCTTGATGACTGCAACGCGCGACAACTTTGTTACCGACGCGATAAAAAGTCGTATCGCAGGGAAACTTAGGCTGGCCATTTCTCGATTGGCTGGTAAAAATAGCCGACTCTTGATCGATGCCGTAACCAAGGGTGTATTCGCCATCAATGCCATTATAGCGTGCATTCACCGTCATCAATACGCCATACTCCGGCACATCAGGTACCGGAAAGTTATACACAATCACCTTCACATGCGGTTCATCGCTGGGCTCGATGCCGGGCGGCAATAGCGCAGCAATTTTTTCTGGATCGGTACGGTAAATAACTTTAAGCATGGGCCAGTTATTAATATCGCCCGTGTTACCTTGTGGTCCACCCAGAGAATAAGTTGATTCAGACATATTGACACTCCTGTTGTTATTTAAAAACTGCTTAGCCGTTATATAGGTTTATTTAAATACTGTTTTATCGGATTAAGACTGCATATCAATGGTGATCTTTTTAAACTGACCCGCTTCGGCTTGATAGGTGCCAGTTAAATGCAACGTGAACGACTCACCTTTTTTTAAGGTCATCCCCATAAAATCATCAATAGCCTGTTTGGCGGTAAAGTTATCTTCGATACTGACCACCGCGGTGTCATCGCTTATTACTATATTGGTCGGCGTCATTTTATCGTGGAACATGGCGATCAAATATTGGTAAGTCGCAATAATGCCATCGGGTCCGTGCTGCACACCTTGCGCTGAAATAAATTCGACCTCGGGATGATAAAACGCACGTAAGGCATCAGGGTCTTCAGCGTTATAGGCTTGGTAGTACGATTCCATTAATGCTTTATTCATAGATACTTCCAGAGTCAATCCGTTATTTTTATAATGACCATCGGCACCCCTAGCTCGGACTAAAGCCGTGCTACTTAATTAATGATGCATCGGCACGGCCAGTAATCATGGGCATATCGGTGTAAGTTCTGATCCCAGGACTGGCCTGACACACATAAGGCACGGCATTCACACAATGCATAGCAGTAGCGACTAAGGCCGACTCTTCGTCATCGGCACCGTGCTCGGGTGAATCAGCATGTAGACCTTCAGTGACCAATTGAATACGGTTATCGCCGATCACTTCCATTTCGAAGCGTTCTTTGCCTAAGTCCCAACCGGCCTCAAGATGATCATTGCCCATGTACCAATTGACCGCTGCCTCTATCACGGGTGTACCGTCAACGGTGCCCTGCCATGAAAATGCTTGCGCCGCTACCGTGCCTTTTTCAAGCACCCCAAAAGGCGTTTCAATATTGGCCGTGGCAAGACTCCAGCGATGCTTGGTAATAAAGTCTGCATCGAGTGTGACGCCAATTTGGTCGGCCACCATGTCAATGGACTGGGTAAAACCGTCGGCCAATACGTCTTTCATAATGCTACTGGCTAATTGCTTTTCGGTTTGGCCAAACATCATAATGTCGGTGACCACGTCTTGGGCATCGTAGGTGCGCAGATCTGAAAACTCTTCGCCCCGCACGTAGCGCACGTTAGTCACAAAGGCTGACGCCAATAGCGGTAATTTTTCGGTTAAGCCACCGGGATGAATACCCGTGCCATGTAATACTGACTGGCCTTTTTGGCAAGCCGCCTCAAGTTTAGTGGTATCGCGATTTTTAGGGTATACCCAACCACAAGACGTGATCACACTTTTACCTGATTCCAGTAAGGGAATGACTTCATCGGGGTTGGCGAGCAATGGCATGTACACCACGCAGTCGGCGTCTAAGGCCAAAATCTCTTCGATCTTATTAGTGGCTTTAATGCCGGTATCAGGCCGGCCGCACAGCTGCCCTGCATCCATACCATGCTTGTCGTCACTGTAGACTTTAACGCCCACCAATTCCATTTCAGGATGATCAAGGATACCGCGTAAGGCTAAACGGCCATGAATACCAGTGGCCCACTGCACGACTTTATAGGTCATTTTATTGCTCCGTAAAAATATAAATAATAAATCCAATAAACTTATTTTAGCGAAATACAATAGCCGTAATGATGACAGAATTGAAAACCACTTATCTATTGCTGTAATAATGATTTTTCTATGGACCAAACCCCACGACAGCCCGCAAGGCAGCCCGCAAGGCAGCTCACAGGATATAGCGAGAGCACCACTAGGGAGCGGTAAAAGCCGTAATCGAAATAAGCGGCAATAGCAAGATTACTGATGGGATGTGTTTATACGTCGGTTAATTGACGAATAAGCGGTTGCAGATGGGTTTCAAAATTACGCCACTGATCGACCCCCGATTGATAAATAGGCTGTCTGACCTGCTCTGAACTGGCGGTGCGCACGGCGCGGTCGGTCTTGTAAAACTCTAAACAGGCTGGCTCAAACGGCAGACCGCAGTAATCTAAAATACGCCGTACTTGCGTTTCGGTGTCGGCGGTCATGTCTTCGTATTGCACCCGCAGAATCGCGCCAGGCATAATGCTGTCCCAGTGCGCCATCAACTCAAGGTAATCGTTATAGTACTGGGCAATATCATCCAGGCTGTAAGAAAATTCCTGCCCTTCGGCAAATAATTGTTTAAAACCGCTAAAACAACACGCCACCGGATGCCGGCGTGCGTCAATGATTTTGGCATTGGGCAAAATCGTTTTAATCAAACCAATATGACGAAAATTATTCGGCATTTTATCAATGAAAAACGGTGCATTTTGACGGTGGATACGTGTTTCT
>CALCNB010000080.1 GCA_937897785.1 uncultured Cellvibrionales bacterium
TGATAAAGCTGAAATCGCAATAGATGCACTTGCGAGACATCACGCGGCATTTTGGGAAAGTGAAAAATTAGAGGGCGAGCACATATCCAAACCCTACGCCGGTGATAATCCCGCTTTTGGTGGCGCCCTACTCCAAGATGCTTGGCCGAAATTTCTCGATCGCTTTGGCGCTGGCTTAGCACCTTCAGCAATTGAATTTGGCGATCTATTTGTCGGTCATTACACTCAATGGATGCAAGGGTTTAAGGGGCCTAAAACACTTGTTCACTCGGACTTTCGATCGGAGAATATTTTATTTAACGATCACGGTAAAAACGCTTCAGCGATAACGGTTGACTGGCAATCAATTGCAATTAGCTGCGGCCTTACAGACGTGGCGTATTTTCTTGGCGGTAGCTTGACTTGCGAATTACGACGTCAACATGAAAAAGCATTAGTCGCTCGCTACTGCTCAGCACTTGAACTTGCTGGAGTTAAAACCAGCGAAACAGAATGCTGGGAACAGTACCGAGAGTTCGCCATGAATGCCTTTATGACAGTCATTCTGGGCGCTGTCTACACCAGCGCAGCCGAGCGCAGCGATCAAATGTTCTTAATTATGGCGCAACGACATTTTCAGCAATGCCTAGATTTACAGTCAGCGGAATTTTTATCGACTTGAGCTCTCTAATACTCGACCATAGAATTCAGATAAACATAAAGATTCAAACGCAGTCAATCTATGGCGGATAAGGCTCTCGCACTCAGGATGATTTCACGTAATATAACTAACAAGCATTTTAACTAAATACCGACTAGCAGATCAGTAGGCCCCTATGAACTTTGAATTTTCCGACGACCAAAAACTGATTCAAGATCAAGCGCGGCAATTCTTAGCCGAGCACTCACCGCTCTCTACCACACGTAAAGTGATGGATGGACAATCAGTCTATGATTCTCATTTATGGAAATCTATTGTAAATTTAGGTTGGACAGCTACCGCCATTGATGAGCAGTATGGCGGTCTAGGCTTAGGGTCTTTAGAGCTCTGCGTCATCGCTCAAGAACTTGGGCGCTCATTAACACCCATACCTTTTTTTTCCACCATCTATTTAGCCGCAGAAATCATTCAACAGCACGGTAACGAGCAACAAAAGCAACGCTTACTGCCGAGCATTGCAGCAGGCGAGACGATCGCTTGTCTGGCGAGCAGCGAACTTGCCGGACAACATCTATTCGAGGCAAGGCAAACCCAATTCAGCAATGGACAGTTAAGCGGCAAGAAAATTGCCGTGCTTGACGGAGTTGAAGCTGACTATGCGATTGTCAGCGCGACCGATACCAACAAAAAACACTCGCTTTATTTGGTTAACTTACACCAAGCCGATATCCAACGCACTTTATCGCCCTCTATCGACAGCAGTCGTCCGCTAGCCAGCATTGAATTTATCAACGCTGTAGCAGAACCATTAGGTGCCGACAATGCCGCCTCAGCAATACTGACAGAGGCCTTTGACCGTGCCGCGGTATTCACCAGCTTTGAACAGCTCGGCGGTTGCGAGGCCAGCATGCAAATGGGTATCGACTACACCAAGCAACGATTTGCTTTTGGTCGCTCAGTTGCCTCTTTCCAGGCGATTAAGCATATTTTCGCCGACATGTATGTCGCTATTGAGCTGGCTCGGTCGAACGCCTATTTTGCTGCATGGGCGCTGAGCGTCAATGATAAGAAATTACCGTTAGCAGCAGCTACCGCACGCGTCAGTGCTATCGATGCCTACTATTTTTGCAGCAAAGAAAATATCGAAGTGCATGGCGGCATGGGTTTTACTTGGGAGTTTGACTGCCACTTGTATTACAAACGCGCGCAATTACTGTCATCGATCATTGGCAGTAGTCGGTGGTGGCGCGAGCAATTGGTGAGTCGCTTACTTGATGAATAAGCCCAGCATAATGATAAACAGACATTCACGATATCGAGCAGACTATGGATTTTAATGACACTAAAGAACAAGCAGTATTTAGAGCGAAAGCCAAATCTTGGCTCGCCGCTAATGCTCAAGCTAAACGTCAAGGCTTAATGGCTGGTACTCAGGAAGATCGCTACCAACAAGCCGTTGACTGGTATCACAAACGTTACGATGCGGGATTCTCTTGCCTCACTTGGCCTAAGGAATATGGCGGCCAAGGTCTTAGCCAGATGTACCAGGTCATTTGGAACCAAGAAGTGAGTCACTACGGCGAGCCAGATGAATATTTTGTTATAGGTATCGGCAACTGCGGTCCTGCGCTGATGACCTTTGCCAGCGAGGAACAAAAGCAAACACTGTTGCCGAGAATGGCTCGTGCCGATGATATTTGGTGCCAGTTATTCAGCGAACCTGGCGCGGGCTCTGATGTCGCAGGCCTAAGCACTAAAGCTGAAAAAACCGGTGATGAATGGAACATTAACGGCCAAAAAATTTGGACATCTGGTGCTCAGTACAGCCGCTATGGCGTAATCCTAACACGCACAGATCCCGAGGTATCAAAATACCGAGGCCTGACAATGTTTATGATCGATCTAAAGCAACCTGGCGTAGAAGTCAAACCCATTAAGCAAATCGATGGCGGCTCACATTTCAACGAAGTTTTCTTTAATGACGCTGTGATTCCTGACAACTACCGTCTTGGAGAAGTCAACGAGGGCTGGGGCGCTGCTTTGATGGTGCTAATGAATGAGCGCTTGGCAAATGCAACCGCAGCGCCAGATGGATTTGAGGACTTTTTAAATTGGGCCAAAGCGAGTGATATTGATGGCGTGCCTGCATCGCAAGATCCGATTGTTCGCGACAAGCTTGCCACTTGGTATGCCCAGCATGCTGGCGTCGAAGCTACCACCTTTAGAATGATTACTGCCGTGGCAAAAGGTGGCGTCCCTGGCGCAGAAGGGTCGTTAGGTAAGCTCGTGGGTGCCAGTATGAATCAAGAGATTGCAAATTTTGTGATTCAACAACTGGATGCCGGCGGACAACTCACTGGCGATGAAAGCACGCCGCTCGATGGCCACTTTCAGTCAGCTGTGTTAATGGCTCCAGGCATTCGCCTTGCCGGCGGCACCGACGAAATCATGCGCAATATTATTGCCGAACAAGTGTTAGGCCTGCCACAGGAGCCAAGAGCAGATAAGGGCATCCCCTACAAAGATATCCCCTCTGGAAACACTGGCGCATAAAAAACACCTTATAAACGTCATAAACACTTAATATAAAATAAAAATCTAATCATTTTTATCAGCTGCATGAATATATAAAACTGTTAGCTGGTTAACATTATTTTCTTCATGCTTTTCGGGACTCATCTATACTTAAAAGAGCCTAAAATCAATGTGTGGAGAAATACTATCAAGCCCACTTCAGCTTATAAAAATAATATCGAATGGTCTGTTAAAGTTGCGGTATTTATCAGCTTGCTGGTTATTGTCGCAGGGATCTGGAGCACCTATACAACCAGCAAAATAACACAGTCGAAAATTGACAAAAGTTTACGAATCGAACAGTTGAGCCAGCAATTAAATAATCACTACCAAGGGCTTTCTAATGCGCTAACATTGGCCGTCAATTCCGGTGACAAGCACTGGAAAAATAGTTATCAATCTAACCAAATGATACTGCTAGAAAAGCTTAAAATACTGACGGACAATAGTCAGCTTTTTAACAGTCAATGGATAATAAAACCACACAGGATTGACCCTGATGCATTGATCGCAAGCCTAAAAAGTACGGCAACAACAGAAGCGCTAATCTTTAGCCACCTTGAAACGCAGCAAGCCAATAAAGCCTTCACTATTTATAGAGACTTTGAGTTTCAGCAAAAAAAATTAAGACAACAGCAAGCATTTAATGAATTACAAGCTACGTTGAAGCAACAATCAAGCGATATTATAAACTCACTTGAGCATCGACTAATCAAAACCACTGCACTGCTATCACTACAAGCAGTTGGTCTGATCGCACTCTGGCTGTATCTTAGACGCATTATTCAACGCTGGCGTGATCAGCAAAAAATACGTAGCACTGAACTTCTTCATCTCGCACAACACGATGCATTAACCGGTATCGGCAACCGAGCGCTATTTGAACTGCGAATGGCTGAGGCTTTAAAACAATCACGAAGAAATGCTAGTGCTATCGGCCTAATGCTAATCGATATTGATCATTTCAAGACTGTTAACGACCAATATGGCCATGCTATTGGCGATCTGCTATTAATAAAAATGGCTTCGGAGCTTAAATCATTGAGCCGAGAAAGCGATACTGTCACTCGTTTAGGTGGTGATGAATTTGCGATAATTTTGACTAACTTAGAAAACCAATACAATGCAAGCACGATAAGTAAAAAAGTACTCTCTCTTTTCGATAAGCCAATGCTATTCGATAATCACGAAATTAAAATTAGTGTCAGTATAGGTATCGCCTCCTTCCCCGATGACGCTAAAGATTACGATGAGCTATTGCGTAAGGCCGACATGGCACTCTATGAAGTTAAACGCAAAGGTAGAAATAACTTTCAATTTTTTGATGCGGCTATCGATAGCGCAGCAAAACAAAAGATTGATATGCAGGATGATTTAATTGACGCCTTAAAAAATTATTGTGAACTTGACACACTAGCAATGTTAATGCTTTTTGAACATTTAAAATACTTACTAAATAAAAGTTAATATGTCTCGCATTTATAAAAAAAAGATATCTACCAATAAACTTGTAGAATATAAAGATTCAAGAATAATTGATATTATTGATGATATAGATGTCAATAAATTAGTATTACCATCTTTACAAAGGAAATTTGTTTGGAAGGATTCTCAAATTACAGATCTATTTGATTCTATTATGCAAAGTTATCCAATTGGTACATTTATGTTTTGGAA
>CALCNB010000081.1 GCA_937897785.1 uncultured Cellvibrionales bacterium
GCGGGTGTAAAAATTGGCATCCCTAAAGAGTATTTTGACCAACGACTCGATACAGCCATGGCAGACGCTGTTCAGGCTGGTCTCGCCGAGCTCGAAAAGTTAGGCGCTAAGCTGGTTGATATCGAATTACCCAATTCAGCCTTATCAGTGCCGGCCTATTATGTTATCGCACCGGCAGAGGCCTCATCCAATCTATCACGTTTTGATGGTGTTCGTTATGGCTATCGCTGCGACGACCCAGAAGACTTAGAAGACCTATATACCCGCACACGTTCAGAAGGTTTTGGCGATGAAGTAAAACGGCGTATTTTAGTCGGCACCTACGCTTTATCAGCCGGCTACTACGATGCCTACTACCGTAAGGCCCAGCAAATTCGTCGCTTAATCAAAGAAGATTTTGTTCGCGCCTTCGAGCAAGTGGATATTATTGCTGGCCCTACAGCGCCATCGACGGCATTTAAATTCGGCGCAAAAACCGCTGATCCTGTTGCTATGTATTTAGAAGATATCTACACCATAGCCGTGAATTTGGCTGGCTTACCAGCCATGTCACTGCCCGCTGGCCAGCTTGATAATATGCCCATCGGTATGCAGTTAGTCGGAAATTACTTTGCCGAACAAAAGTTATTAAATGTTGCGCATCAATTTCAATTAGCCACCCAATGGCACACATCCACGCCGACGTCTTTAAAAGGTTAACCGCTTATGCAATGGGAAACAGTGATTGGTCTAGAGGTTCACGTTCAGCTCTCAACACAATCAAAAATATTCAGCAGTTCATCAACTGCATTTGGTGCCGATGCAAATACTCAAGCTGATGAGGTCGATCTTGCCTTACCTGGTACGCTGCCGGTAGCCAATGAACAAGCATTTAAAAGTGCGGTCATGTTTGGTCTCGCGATTAACGCCGATATTGAGCAAGCATCGGTGTTTGAAAGAAAAAATTATTTTTATCCCGACTTACCTAAAGGCTATCAAACCACTCAACTGGAAAAGCCAATTGTCGGCGAGGGTTATATTACTATTCCTTGCAGCAGTAGCGATGACAGCAAGAAAGTTAGAATTCATCACGCTCACCTCGAAGAGGATGCCGGTAAATCGCTGCATGAAGATTTTTTAGGCATGTCGGGCATCGACCTTAACCGTGCAGGCACACCACTGATCGAAATCGTCTCAGAGCCGGACATTCGCTCGTCAGAAGAAGCCATTGCCTTTCTTAAAAAAGTGCATGCAATTGTGACTTACTTGGATATTTCTGACGGTGATATGTCGCAAGGTTCTTTGCGCTGCGATGCCAATGTTTCAATCCGACCAATGGGTGAAGAAAAACTAGGCACAAGGACCGAAATTAAAAATTTAAACTCGTTCCGATTTATTGAAAAAGCCATTCATGTTGAAGTTGAACGTCAAAAAGATATCTTAGAGTCCGGTGGCAGTATTCGCCAAGAAACGCGACTTTATGATAGCGAAAAAAATGAAACCCGAAGTATGCGCAGTAAAGAAGAAGCCAATGACTACCGCTACTTCCCCTGCCCTGATTTATTGCCGGTTGTGATTAGCGATGAGCATATTGAACAGCTTCGAACACAACTACCGGAATTACCCGATTCGCGGCAGAAGAGATTTATCGATGAGTATGATCTTTCTCAATATGATGCGGGCGTTCTTAGCGCCGATGCAACTATGGCCAGTTATTTTGAACAAACGGCAACCCAGTCAAAGAATGCCAAACTGTCAGCCAATTGGGTTTCTGGAGAGTTGATCGCACGGCTTAACGCTGAAAATTTAAGCATAGGTCAGAGTCCAGTTTCTGCCGAACAGCTTGCTAGCTTGATTGTTCGTATTGCCGACAACAGTATCAGTAGCAAAATGGCGAAACAGGTATTCGAAGGGATTTGGAAT
>CALCNB010000082.1 GCA_937897785.1 uncultured Cellvibrionales bacterium
GAATTTATGACGGTTTTATCGGCCAAGCAGATTACCGTATTGCCAATTTTTCTCAATTCTCCCAGAGTTTGACGATTGTTAGGCCTGAAGAGCAGGTGCAGTTAGAAGTTGACGCTAAGTCGACGTTTGCATTATTTAATTCAGATTCAAATGCCGATATTGCAGCTTTGCATTGGCGCTTCTCTTTACCAGTGGTTGTATTAGTGGTTGCTGTGATGGCGTTGGCATTAAGCAAGACCGATAATAGGAGTGGCCGTTACCTTAAATTATTGCCTGCTATTTTAATGTATTTGATTTATATAATTTCTATTACGACAGTTAGAACGCAGGTTGAATATGGCTCCCAGCCAGCAATAGCAATTTGGGTGCTGCACACCCTGTTTCTCAGTTTGGCTTTCAGTATTCTGCTGAAGGATGACATACAGAGAGCGTTTGCTATGTCGAGATTGCGCGCAAAGGCAAATGCACTATGAATAAGTTGAGCGCTTATATTAGCGGTAAAGTATTCGCTGCTTTTTTCATTGTTCTACTTTTAATATTAAGTTTGGATGTGCTTTCTGCATTAATTGATCAGTTAGGGGATTTGCGCAATGACTATAGCCTACGGCAAGCGTTTATTTATATTGGCTTAACTATTCCCGGTAGAGTCAATGAATTCATTCCTTTGGCTACTTTAATTGGCTGTTTGGTAGCCATGGGCATGTTGTCTAGCAGCAGTGAAATTATGATAATGCGTGCCAGCGGCGTCTCGTTATTTCAATTGATACATTTAGTTTTTAAGCCGACTTTGTGGCTAATTAGTTTATCGATTGTCATAGCTGAATTTATTTCGCCGGTTACGGACCAATGGGCAACTAGCCACAAAGATTTGCAATTGTCAGGTCGTGATCAGTCATTAGTTTTACAAAGTGGCCTCTGGCATCGAGAGGCCGATAATTTCATGCATTTCAATGTCGTTCAGCCCGGTGGTGTGCTATACGGTGTCACGCTTTTCAAGTTTGATCATTTAGGTAAGCTGACACAGACATTAATCGCTGATCGAGCGAGTTTTCAGAGCAGAAATTGGTTGCTAGAAAATGTGAAGATCACTTCCTTTAGCGATGATAAAATTATACAAGATCAATTCACAACGCAGCTGTGGGAAACACAGTTAACCCCTAAGATGCTGTCTTATCTGTCTCTGGATGCCTCAGAGCTGTCACCGACGGGATTATTTGAATATATTGCTTTTTTAGAGCAGCAAGGCTTAGATACTAAGGCATATGAATTAGCTTTTTGGCAAAAGTGTTTACACCCCTTGGCAATTATGAGTCTGGTATTGGTTGCCTTGTCCTTTATTTTTGGCCCCCTTCGATCATCGACGATGGGCTATCGAATATTTATTGGTGTCGTAGTCGGTATAAGCTTCCAGTTTGCACAGAATTTATTAGGCCCTAGCAGTTTAATTTATGGTTTCTCGCCATTCTATGCTGTGCTTAGTCCCATTATTATTATATCAGCCCTTGGGCTTATCTTGCTCTATAGAGTCAGGTAGTTCTTGACTGCTAGCAGGCATCACTCTTATTTTGTGCGGATAGATTTACTCGCTTAAACGAATCACTTTGGTTTTTGATGCACGGTCATGCCATGATTGCTGTGTGCTCTTTCTTAGTAGGATAAGATACCCTGCGCCTAATAAAGCGAATGAGAAAAAGGCAGTGATGATTCTAATCAAGCATTGTGCTATTGAGATAGCTCCATGATTGTTTGATACGATTTTTATTTTCCATACCAGCATGCCTAAAGTCTGGCCAGTATTGTGCCAAAAGTAAATGAAGAATCCGCAGTAGACTGACCCGAGTACTGGAAATATTGGCCAACCTAATTCAGTAGGCTTAAGATCATGAAGCACGTCATCGGTATTAATCGCTGCAGATTGAGTAAAGTCACCGGTAAGGCTTACCGCGATAACGGTGTACACTGCACTGGTGCACATTAATATAGCCATCAATAAAAATGCGTCGTAAAGCATGGCCATGAGTCGGCGGCCAAGAGCGGCTGAGATAGGGTCTGTATTTTTTTCGTCACAAGACATAGTTTAACGAGCTGAGTATCCGGTAAATTGATCAGGTAATATGAGAGATAACTTTTTACAACTCTTTTCCAAATTGCAATTTTATTTTTTCACCCGATAATTTTACAGAATAATCCCAGTGTTTGTCTTGATTGGTCTTAAATGTGGGATTATTTAATTCAATTGGTTTGGTTTTGCTGAGATTGTTAAGAAAATTATTGTTAAAGTTGTTCTGTTTAAACCAGTTTTTTAGGCTTAACTTCAGCAAGTGGCTCATGGCAGCGGTGCCGGTCTTGTAATCGCTGTCTTTACTGTCCTCGTGAGGATAGATGAGTAGCTCGGTGTCCGAGCTGACAAATTCACCTGTTGCTAGAACAGCATTGA
Source organism: uncultured Cellvibrionales bacterium (assembly GCA_937897785.1). Classification (GTDB taxonomy): domain Bacteria; phylum Pseudomonadota; class Gammaproteobacteria; order Pseudomonadales; family UBA7434; genus UBA7434. Next base: position 2,438 of record CALCNB010000082.1, read on the forward strand.
TGGTTGAACTTTGCTTATGGCTTAATCGTGATTGTGATTTCTTTTGCTCGATGGCGTTGTTTTTTCTTTGGGGCGTAAAAAACGCCAGATATTTTGTATGGTCTGAAATACCACTGTCTTTGAAGGTTTTCTCGCTCGCGGTGGTCGTTCTCTCAAGAGCTTCAGTAAAAGGATTCTGATGGCCACTCAGTGTGTTATTGTTTTCCGCGTAGGAAAATCCGTTGGCTAAAAGTAGCAAAACAGCTAACCGAGCCATATTGATTAGGCGTCGGAATCTCATTCTGTGTATTAAGCTGTCAGTGATCAATGTGACTTCCTTTAAGTAAGCCTTACTAAGCGAATAACTGCTCGATAAAGCGCCTAATTAATGGTTGTTTTTTGTGACTATCCTTTTCGTTCAGCCGCCACCTAAAAAACAACGGCTTTGGCAAGCGCAAGTCTGTCTCTTAAAGTGTAGTATAAATACCAGAACGGTTGGTTATTAACCAGTTTTTATTTTTTTAAACAAGTTATAAGGCTAAATTATTGATAAATATAACTTTATTATTTTAGTCAACTATATTTTCATTTATAATTTACTACGTGAGAGCCTTTTTCACAGCTTTTTCATAATGATGTGAACCTGAGCACAACTTTTTTTTTTGATTGGAAAGCATTTATGCATATTTTGTTGATTGAAGATGACCCCAGTGTGGCTAATTTTGTTGAGAAGGGATTTATCGATAAAGGCCATATAGTCACTCATGCAGCCACGGGTGTTGATGGCTTGGGCTTAGCTAAAGATGAAGATTACGATGCCATTATTGTCGATCGAATGTTGCCTGAGCTTGATGGCTTAAGCATTATCGAGGCGCTGAGAAACGAAAAAGATAATACGCCTATATTGGTCTTAAGTGCGCTGGGAGAAGTCACTGATCGCATCGATGGCTTAAAAGTCGGCGCTGATGATTATTTGTCAAAGCCATTTGACTTTGAAGAGCTTTATACACGTATTGAAGTACTAGTGAGACGTCGTGATATTGATACCCCCATCACGCGGTTAAAAGTGGCTGACTTAGAGCTGGATTTATTGGCTCATGAGGCAAGGCGGGCGGGTCAAAAACTACTGCTTCAGCCAAGAGAGTTTCGTTTGCTCGAGTATCTGATGCGCCATGCGGGACAAATTGTTACTCGAACCATGTTACTAGAAAATGTTTGGGATTATCATTTTGACCCTCAAACGAATGTTATCGATGTGCATATCAGTCGACTCAGACAGAAAATTGATAAAGAGTTTGACACACAGTTACTGTTAACTGTGCGAGGTTCTGGTTATGTATTAAATGACCCGGATAAGGCACTGTAAAGATTGCCCCGCAAAGTCAGCCGAGATATTTTTTATTTTTGGATGAGTAATGATTTTAGCAAAAATATTAAGTAGCTATACTTTTCGTGCTGCACTTGCAACTGTGCTGGGTATCAGCATTGTTGTGCTTATCGTGATGTTGACGGTCTACAGCCTCTTTTCTTACAACTATTTCAATGGCGTCCACGATGGTTTATCAGTTGAGTTAGAGCGCTTTAGTGATGCCTATGAGCGGGGCGGATTGCCTGCAGCCAATCATTTTATTGACCAGCGGAGTCAGCAGTTTCACGTGGTTCAGTTTGCCTATGTCATTGCCGATCGTGATTTAGAGAAAATATCTGGCAATTTAAAAGATTGGCCGGAATATAGAGAATACGGCGATGGTTGGTTGAATTTTGAAATGGGCATATTGCAAGATGGCAATTCATCCCGCGAGCAAGACTTTGTCGCTGTAACTCAGTTGATGCAAGATGGTAACCATTTGCTTGTCGCGCGCAGTGATGTTGAAGTTTTGGCCTACGTCAGTTTTGTGACGGGGATTCTTTTTAGAGGCTTTCTCGTTACCGTGGTGCTAGGTGCGGTAGCTGCCTTTATTGTTACTTGGGAGTTTCAGCGACGCTTAGATAATATTAACCGCTCAATAAAAACCATTATGGCGGGTGATTTATCTGCTCGTCTCAAAATCAGCCAGCTACCGCGTGACGAGGGTAGTGAGCTGCAGCAATTAGCGATTAATCTAAATATTATGCTTGACCGGATCCAGGATTTAATGGATGGCGTAAAGCAAGTTTCGGATAATATTGCGCATGATTTAAGAACCCCTTTAACCCGCTTGAGAAATGACTTAGTCTCTTTTCAGAAAGATTGCTCTACTCATGAATTTGATAGGGTTGAGACTTTGATCGCTGAAGCTGATGATATGTTAGCGACATTTAACGCTTTGCTGCGTATTGCACGTATTGAGTTGGGTGAAACAAAAGCAGAAAGGGTAAGTTTGGCATTAGATAAATTAATTGAAGATGTTGTCGAGCTATATGAGCCGCTGGCGCTAGAAAAGGGTATTCATTTACAGTTGGAGCTATATCCTACTGAATGCGTAGCAGATCGAAATTTATTGTTTCAGGCCTGCGCTAATATTGTTGACAACGCAATTAAGTATACGCCCCAAGGTGGCAATGTTCAGGTCTCGTTATCGCAGGGTGATCAATATGGTTTTGATGGCCATCTGGGCGGTAGCGATAATAAGGAAGCCTCAGTCACTTTTAGTGTATTAGATAGTGGCTGCGGCATAGATCAAAGTAATTATAAAAAAGTATTGCGGCGGTTTTATCGAGAAGAGAGCAGTCGTAGCTTACAACCTGGAAATGGTTTGGGTTTAAGTTTGGTTGCTGCGGTTGCTAAGCTGCATGATTTCCAGTTGATTTTTAGACCCAATGATCCTGGTTTGCAGGTGCATCTTCATATGCAAGGCTAACATAGCGTTTGAATTTTAAACGCTTTGTCTTGACTATTTTTATGCTTACTGCTTTCACTGTCATTTAACGTTTTATGCGGGTTGGACCAGTAGCTATTGATCGAATGAGGCATGTCGCTCTATCGAAAATAGGCCTTGCCCTGTATTGCTATTGAGTAAATGAGCGAAATGGTTAAAATTTTATTTTATCTTTGAATCTCAACGCACAGCCATAAATTTTGATTGGCTACATTTATTTTTCTCTTTTTAACAGCAGACCCTTCTTAT
>CALCNB010000083.1 GCA_937897785.1 uncultured Cellvibrionales bacterium
CATCATCGTTAGCCCAGTCTTCCATCATTGTTTTTGAGAAGTGGCCGGTTATAATGTCATCTTGATGTTTTTGGTACAGCGGTCGCATGATGTCTTTTAATTCAGTGGCTAAATCAAAGGCTTTGATTTTTGCTGGGTTACTTAAACGGTCCATCATATTGGTGACGCCACCGTGTTTTAAACCCTCGGTGATCGTCTCCCATCCATATTGAATCAGTTTAGAGGCATAGGCTGCATCGATGCCTTTTTCAATCATTTTATCAAAGCATAATATTGAGCCGGTCTGCAGCATACCGCATAAGATCGTTTGTTCGCCCATTAAATCGGATTTTACTTCAGCGATGAAGGAGGAGGCGAGACAGCCAGCGCGATCGCCACCAGTAGCAGAAGCGTAAGCTTTAGCGATAGCCCAGCCATCGCCATTAGGGTCATTTTCAGTGTGAACAGCGATTAATGTCGGCACACCGAAACCGCGTTTATATTCTTCACGGACTTCGGTGCCTGGGCATTTTGGCGCGACCATGACCACGGTAATGTCATCTCGCACTTGCATACCTTCCTCAACAATATTGAATCCGTGCGAGTAAGCTAGAGCGGCTCCTTTTTTCATCAAAGGCATCACCGTATTAACCACATCAGTATGTTGTTTGTCAGGGGTTAAATTAAGTAGTAAATCCGCTTGAGGAATGAGTTCTTCATAACTGCCCACGGTAAAGCCGTTATCGGTCGCGTTCTTCCATGATTGTCGTTGTTCAGTGATGGCTGATTCACGCAAGGTATAAGCAATGTCTAGGCCGCTATCGCGCATATTAAGGCCTTGGTTTAAGCCTTGGGCGCCACAGCCTACGATGACGATTTTCTTACCTTTAAGGTAATTACAGCCATCGCTGAATTCACTGGAGTCCATGAATCGACATTTGCCCAGTTGCTCGAGCTGAAGGCGCAGAGGAAGTGTATTGAAGTAGTTAGCCATAATATGAATTCCTTAAGAGTCTAAAACGGTGGCGCTAATAGCAAGTAAAAAAGATGATCGTTGTTTGAAAATTTTCAATTGCTGCGTATTCTAGTCGCAGACAAGTGTTGCGTAAAATGATATATTTGCAACTTAATATTGCAAATAAAGCAACAATAGCTATGATTGCACCTTACTTAACTGTCAGCGGTCGCCAACTATGGACACTAAATCTCTCGAAGTATTCATCGATTTAGCAGAAGATCTGCATTTTTCTCGTACCAGTGATCGGCACAATATGAGCCCGTCAACCTTATCACGCTTAATACAGCGACTGGAAAGAGACTCTAATTGCTCATTATTTGAACGGAGCAATCGGTCGGTTTCCTTAACATCAGCCGGTAAGCGCTATTTGGATTTTGCTAGGCAAACTTTGTCAGCGTGGCAAGATTTACAGCAGGTCAATCAAATGCAACAAGATCAGCCGAGTGGGGCCGTGAGTTTGTATTGCTCAGTGACTGCTAGCCACAGTGTATTAACGGCTATTTTATCCGATTTGCGTGACCGGCAGCCGCTAATTGAGATCAAATTGCATACCGGCGATCAAGCCTTGTCGCTCAGTCGTTTGCAGCAGGGTAAAGAGGATTTTGTGATTGCTGCAAGGCCTGATCGACTCGATCAACACATTGATTTTAAGGTCTTGTCACGCTCGGAATTGGTTTTTATTGCTCCCAAAGCTGCGTGTCAGGTGCGTCAGCAAATAAGCCATGCTAAGTCAAGCAACGACTGGTCTGATGTGCCATGGGTAATGGCTGAGTCGGGTATGTCGCGAAGTCGTCTTGAGCAGTGGTTTCGCGCAGAAAGTATTAATCCTAGTATTTATGCCCAAGTCAGCGGTCATGAGGCTATTGTTAGCATGGTGGCTCTGGGCTGCGGTGTGGCATTGGTACCAAAGCTGGTACTCACAAGCAGTCCAGTATTTGATAGCATAGAGGTATTGAGCAGTGTAAACAATCCAATGGAGAACTTTTTCCAGATGAAATTTATCACAAACCATCTGATATACACACAACCTTACAAAATTATAAGACAAAATTATTAGGCAGATTAAGT
>CALCNB010000084.1 GCA_937897785.1 uncultured Cellvibrionales bacterium
GCTGAAGCGCTTATAAGTCGTGACAGTTTGGTCGGCCGTGAGGCGTTCCGAGTTAGTGATCGCGTGAGAGCGATCTTAATGGAAATTAGAGAAGATGTGCGTGGGCCGCAATTAGCTTTAAGCCGCGCTTGCAATGAAATGCTCATCGAGTTGTTTTCAATTGAAGTTCCTGAAATTTCTGAGCAAGTCATTGAGATTCGTGCCGCGGCTAGAGACCCCGGTTTGCGCGCTAAGATAGCGGTGAAAACCAATGACGGTCGTATTGACCCTGTCGGCGCTTGTGTTGGTATGCGTGGTTCTCGAGTACAGGCAGTATCCGGTGAATTAGCCAATGAGCGTGTCGATATTATTCTTTGGGATGATAATCCTGCACAACTTGCTATTAATGCCTTGTCGCCCGCTGAAGTTGAATCGATCATCGTTGATGAAGATTCGCATTCAATGGATGTTGCTGTTGCTGAAGATAATTTAGCGCAAGCGATTGGTCGCAATGGACAAAACGTGCGTTTAGCTTCGCAGTTAACGGGCTGGACTATTAATGTCATGAGTTCAGAAGACGCGGTTGCAAAAGGTGAAGAGGAGGCCGGCCGGCAAGTCGATATGTTTATGAAAGCGCTAGATATCGATGAAGATGTGTCCTTGGTGCTCGTAGAAGAAGGCTTTACTTCGTTAGAAGAAGTGGCTTATGTGCCATTAGAAGAGATGGTCAACATAGAAGGCTTCGATGAGGATATTGCTAATGAACTAAGGGCGCGAGCAAAAGATGCACTGTTAACCCAGGCCATTGCTTCAGAAGAAGTTTTAGAGGGTGGCAATCCCGCTGATGATCTTCTTAATATGGAAGGTATGGATAGACATTTGGCTTTCGTATTGGCCAGCAAAGGTATTGTCACCATGGAAGATTTGGCTGAGCAAGCAGTAGAAGATATTTTAGGCATTGGAGATTTAGATGCAGAACGCGCAGGGGAGTTGATTATGACTGCTCGTGCGCCCTGGTTTGCAGATGAAGAAAAGTAAGGCAAACCATTTAATTGTCCTAGGGGGAAAGGTAGATGGCGGAAGTGACAGTAAGTCAACTCGCTAAAACAGTAGGTGCTTCGGTTGATCGTTTGCTATCGCAGATGAAAGAAGCTGGCCTCGATCATCAATCGGGTGATCAATCTGTCTCAGATGAAGATAAGCAAAAATTATTGACGCATTTGAAAAGCAGTCATGGTGCCAGTACGGCTGCGCCCAAACGGATTACTTTAAAACGAAAAACGTTAGGTACAGTGAAGGCGGCGGGCAGCCAAGGTAGGAAAACAGTTTCGGTTGAGGTGCGTAAAAAACGCACTTACATTAAGCGCGATGAAGCGCCGGTCGATGAAGCAGCAGTCGTTGAAAATTTAGCGCCAAGCGATTCTAAGAGTGCCACTGATGATCAGGCGATTAATGAATCTACCGTTAGTGAGACAGAGGCAATAGAGTCTGTCACTAAAGAGCAGATTGAAGCTGTTGAGCGTGACGCGGCGGAACTCGATGCGGCAATAGATACTGCCGAGAAAGACCCATCACATGATCCCTTTGATGTTGAGGAATTGCGTCAGCGGGCGGCGACTAAGCGTAAAGAACAAGAGGTTTTAGAGAAGAGTCGACGCGATGCAGTGGCTAAGGAAAAAGCAGAAGCGGTTGCGCGTCAGAAAGCAGAATTGCTTGCTAAGCAACAAGCTGAAGCGGCGCCCAAAAAAGAAAGATCGACGCCGACTAAGAACTTTAAAGTAGCTACCCCAATAAATGATGACGACGAACCTCGTAGGAAAGCTAACAAAGGTAAAAAGCTACCGAAGCAACGTGGCAAAAATCGCGGCAGTCAGGTTAAGGTTGATGACTTTCTTACCAATGAAACGGATGGTTCGTTTGTTAGTATGGGTAGCCGAAAAGTATTACAGGCGGTTAGCCGTCAAGATTTCACCCAACCAACTGAACGTATCGTTCATGAGGTTGCCTTAGCCGAGGCAATCACTGTGGCAGATTTAGCGCAGCAAATGGCGATTAAAGCGAAAGTCGTGGTTAAAGAGCTGATGAAGCTTGGTGAGATGGCAACCATTAATCAAAGTATTGACCAAGAGACTGCCATATTATTAATTGAAGAGTTGGGTCATAGCTACCGATTAGTCAGTGATAATGAGCTAGAAGAGACGTTGATTGCTGAGCTGACTGAACAGAGTTCAACTGATAATGTTAACCCAGCAAGACCGCCAGTCGTGACAGTTATGGGTCATGTTGATCATGGTAAAACATCATTACTTGATTATATTCGTGAGTCAAAAGTCGCTAGCGGTGAAGCGGGCGGAATTACTCAGCACATCGGTGCATACCATGTTGAAACGAATAATGGTGTGATTAGCTTTCTTGATACACCGGGACATGCGGCATTCACTGCTATGCGAGCACGAGGTGCAAAATGCACCGATATCGTGGTGTTAGTTGTTGCAGCTGATGATGGCGTGATGCCGCAAACGATTGAAGCCGTTCAGCATGCGAAAGCTGCTGAGGTGCCTTTGGTGATAGCCGTCAACAAGATGGATAAAGAAGCCGCTGATCCTGAGCGGGTCAAAAATGAATTGGTAGCCCAAGAAGTTGTACCCGAAGAGTGGGGTGGTGATACACAGTTTATTCCTGTCTCAGCGCATACTGGCGAAGGTATCGATAAGTTGCTTGATGCCCTATCACTGCAAGCAGAAATGCTAGAACTCACGGCGCCAATTGAAGGTCCTGCTAAAGGCGTGGTTGTCGAGTCAAGGCTCGACAAGGGTCGAGGCAATATTGCTTCTATTCTAGTTCAAGAAGGCACTTTGCGAAATGGCGACTATGTTTTAGCCGGCATGCAGTTTGGTCGAGTAAGAAATATGAGCGATGAGCGCGGCCAGTTAATAGAAACTGCTGGTCCATCGATTCCGGTTGAAATTTTAGGTTTAGACGGAACGCCTAACGCTGGTGATGATGTGATAGTCGTAAAGGATGAGCGTAAGGCGCGTGAAGTGGTTGATATGCGTCGTCAAAAAGAACGTGAAGTTAAGTTCTCACGACAGCAGAAGGCGAATCTTGATAATATATTTGCCAGTTTTGAGTCAACTGAGGTTAAAACTCTCAATGTGTTAGTTAAGGCTGATGTAAGAGGGTCGGTTGAAGCGATTATTTCTGCACTAGGTGATATTGGTAACGATGAGGTCAAAGTTAATGTGATTTCAGGTGGTGTTGGCGCCATCGCTGAAGCCGATATTAATTTAGCGGCAACAACCAGTGCCGTTATTTTTGGTTTTAATGTGCGTGCTGACGCGACAGCACGCGCTGCCGCCGAAAAAGAGTCATTAGAAATACGCTATTACAGTATTATTTATAACTTACTGGATGATGTGAAAGATGCATTGTCGGGCATGCTGGCACCGGAGATGCGCGAAGAAATTCTAGGTACTGCTGAAGTGCGCGATGTATTTAAATCACCAAAGTTTGGCTTGGTTGCTGGTTGTATGGTGGTTGAAGGTTTGGTGTTACGCAGTAAGCAGATTCGAGTTTTACGCGAAAACATTGTTATTCATGAGGGTGAATTGGATTCTTTGCGTCGTTTTAAAGATGACGTGAGTGAGGTTCGAAGTGGAACTGAGTGCGGTATTGGTGTTAAAGATTATACCGATGTTAAAGCTGGCGACAGAATAGAAGTGTTTGATATACAGAAAGTGGCGAGAAGCCTTTAGCCTGTGCCGTCAATACTTTACTTACTGCGTTGTTATAATATGAGTGTGCGTCATGCCAAAAGAGTATAGCCGCTCGGAGCGCGTCGCGGATTTCATTAAGCGTGAAGTTGCTTTGTTGTTACAAAGAGAGTTGCGTGATCCGCGGGTTAGCAATGCGAATGTCAATGCAGTGGTTGTGAGTCGCGACATGTCGATAGCTAAAATATATGTCACGTTTTTTGATAAAGAGACGGCTGAAGAGGCAAAGCAAGCGGTTGAAGTATTAAACGGTGCAGCTGGTTTTATTCGTACTCAGGTAGCTAGCCAGCACAGTATGCGGTCAACACCAAAGTTACGTTTTTATTTTGATGACAGCGTTAGGCAAGGCGAGCATTTGTCCAATTTGATTGATCGTGCTATCGCTGGCAGCGGGTCAGATGATAATTGAATTGAACGGTTCTTGCATAGGATAGTTTGAGTGGGCAGAGCGAATCGACGCGGTCGTTTGATCAATGGTATTTTGGTATTAGATAAGCCATTAGGCCTAAGTTCAAACCAGGCATTGCAGCAGTGCAAGCGATTATTTTTTGCCGCCAAGGCCGGCCATACGGGCAGCCTTGACCCACTAGCCACAGGTGTGCTGCCTTTGTGCTTTGGTGAAGCAACAAAGTTTTCGCAATTTTTATTAGATGCGAATAAGACTTATACCAGCACGTTTGTTTTAGGTCAGAGCAGTACTACCGATGATGCCGATGGTGAAATAACGGCAGTAGCAGATGCTTCTAAGTTAACTGAGGCTGAGGTTTTATCAGCGTTAATGTCGTTTCAGGGTGAGCAACAGCAAGTGCCGCCCATGTATTCGGCGTTAAAGCATAACGGTGAACGATTATATAAATTGGCGCGCCGCGGTGAAGAGGTTGAACGAGCGAGTCGCGATATACGCGTAGATGATATTGAGTTGCTGGCATTTCGAGTTGACGATGCTAGTCAAGTGGTTGAAATAGATGTGTGCTTAGCGGTGAGTAAGGGGACATATATTCGCCGAATTGCTGCAGATTTAGGTGAGAAGTTAGCGGTTGGTGGTTTTGTTTCGGCGTTAAGAAGGGTACAGAGTGGCCCTTTTGTTGAGTCGCAAGCGATTGATTTTGAGCAGTTAGAACGGTTGGAAGGCGATGATAATACTGCCGCACTTGATGAATTACTGTTGCCGATGGACAGTGCTTTACAGCATATTCCATCGGTAGTGTTAGATCCATCGACTGGATTTTACTTACAGCGTGGTCAGGCCGTGCAGGTGCCAGATTCACCGCTCAACGGTAAAGTGAGATTGTTGATGGAAGCGGGTGACTTTATTGGCATCGGTGAAATAGATGATCAAGGCCGCGTCGCGCCTAAGCGATTAGTGGTTTCGTAATTTAAATATGATTGCAATGAAAAAGTATTGTGATTAATCGGTTTTTTTTGACCTGTCTGTAAATGTGCACGGGCGGGCCATTTTTATTTATTGCACATTCGAGAGGAAAGTACCATGGCATTAACTGCAGAAGTAAAAGCAAGTATTGTGAAAGAGTATCAACGAGAAGATGGCGATACCGGTTCACCAGAAGTTCAAGTCGCTTTACTAACCGCAAATATCAATAATTTGCAGGATCATTTTGGCGATCATAAAAAAGATCACCATTCGCGCCGCGGATTGATTCGTATGGTTAATCAGCGCAGAAAGTTATTAGATTATTTAAAGGGTAACGATGCTGACCGTTATGCTGATCTGATTAAACGGTTAGGTTTACGTCGTTAATTTTATGTCAGTGATTTGTCGGCGATAGGCAATGGGGCCTTTCGCCATTTTTTAGTATTCGATGGAGGATTTCTAGTGAATCCGATTATTAAGCAATTTCAATACGGTAAACATACCGTTACTTTAGAAACGGGCCGTATTGCTCGTCAAGCCAGTGGCTCAGTATTAGTCACTATGGATGAAACTTCGGTCTTGTGTACGGTCGTTGGCGCTAAGAAAGCCAAGCCTGGCCAAGACTTTTTTCCACTGTCTGTTCACTACGTAGAAAAAACTTACGCGGCGGGTAAAATACCTGGCGGGTTCTTCAAGCGTGAAGCACGCCCTTCTGAAAAAGAGACGCTGACGTCACGATTAATTGACCGCCCTATTCGCCCATTATTTCCTGATGGCTTCAAAAATGAGGTGCAAGTGATTTGTATGGTGGTCTCTTCGCAAAAAGATATCGATCCTGATATCGCTGCTATGATTGGCACGTCTGCTGCTTTGGCCATTTCGGGTATACCTTTTAATGGCCCCATAGGGGGTGCACGCGTGGCGTACAGTGCGAACGATGAGTATGTATTAAACCCCTCATATAGCGAACTTGAATCCTCAAGTTTGGACATGGTAGTGGCGGGCACCCGAGATGCAGTTTTGATGGTTGAGTCGCAGGCAGACGAATTGTCAGAGGACATTATGCTTGGAGCTGTGCTATTCGCGCATCAGGAGATGCAGACAGTCATTACCGTTATCCAGCAGCTAGCAGATGAAGTTGGAAAA
>CALCNB010000085.1 GCA_937897785.1 uncultured Cellvibrionales bacterium
TATTCAGACAAATATTTATTTAGACCCATTATTTTTTTAAACCAATGATGGATCGCCGCAGTGCCATTAGTCTCAAGCCGGCCATCGCTTTAGGAACAGTCATGACTCACCATATTCTAATTATCGATGATGACACTGAACTTTGCGAATTACTCAGCGAGTACTTAAGCCATGAAAATCTCCACATCACTTTGATCCATGATGGGCTTGAAGCGATTAACCATTTACAGACTCAACACCAAGACAACAAAGCGTATGACGCAATCGTTCTCGATTTTATGTTACCTGGCTTACAAGGCTTAGATATTTTACAACGCCTGCGGCAGTTTTCGTCCACACCGGTACTGATGCTTACTGCTAGAGGCGACGATATTGACCGCATCGTTGGGCTTGAATCAGGTGCCGATGATTACCTGCCTAAACCCTGTAACCCTAGAGAGTTGCTCGCTAGACTCAGAGCGATCCTAAGACGAACCGAAACAAGCCCTATCGTCCAATCGTCGAAAACGGTCTTTGAAATTCATGGCATCCGGCTGGATAGTGGCAATCGGCATGTGAGCATTGACGGTGAAACTATCAGCCTCACCAGCGCCGAGTTCAACACCCTGCATGCTCTGATTGGGCGAGCCGGACAAGTAGTCACTAAAGAAGAGTTGACAGAACTCGCATTAAATAGAAAACACACCCGCTATGATCGCAGCATTGATGTGCATATTAGCAGCATTCGAAAAAAGATTGCCGTCTATAGAGACCAGCTTGAATTAATAAAGACAGTGCGCGGCTCGGGCTATATTCTTATCAAGGATATAAACACTTAGATCGTTATTAACTGGCAATCTCGCGCTTCTCCTTGCAAGATTGAAACAAACCAATGTGAAATAGGTAGCACTCAACATGCTGAGCTTGTATTGGAAAATATTTATTGGCTTTTGGTTTTCAAGCTTAATCTTAGGCAGTGGCGGCGTATTTTTGACGCATCGCTTAAACCAGCAAAGCCCCAGCGATTTACAAGGCTTAGCGCCAGTAAAAATTATCGATCGCTCGGTTTTTATTGCACGACGACTGCCTGAAGAAATCGACGCATGGCAACGCCAGCTAGCCGAAAATGACATTCAACTATTTGTTCTCTACACCGAAAAAAGCCCTCTGAGCCGCCCCCTATTCAGCCCTGAAATAAACGCCTTATTTGCGGCGCTAAACGATAGTCATTACAGCAACGAAACCAGCTTAACACGGCTAAGAATAGGCCGAAAAGAGCGCTCCATCAACGGCCAGGAAATTCAATTCGTTCTGGATATGCCAAGCCCCAACGTATTTAAAGCCCGCGAAATATTGAGTAGCGTCGGCACCCAGCTAGTGCTTGGCTTGTTAATCAGTGCTTTAGTCTGCTATATCCTAGCCCGCTATCTCACTCGCAATATCGAACAACTAAGTATAGCCGCACGAGCACTCGCGAGAGGCGACTTAAGCGCTCGCGCACGCCTATCAAACTTAAGTAGAAATGATGAACTGTCAAATCTGGGCCATGATTTTAATCAAATGGCGACAGCACTAGAAACAAGTAAAGAAAATCAAAATCGATTAATCAGAGACATCTCACATGAATTACGCTCACCACTGGCACGACTGCAAATTGCTTTAGAAATTGCCCGTCAAAAAGGCAGTAGTGATGAGCTCAATCGTATTGACAGAGAATCGCAACGGCTTAACGAATTAATTGGCCAACTATTATCGATGCCTGATGATCACGCCCCACTGACCGATACCGTCGACGTAGTTGAATTGATGAATTCAATTATTGAAGACTGCACGATTGAAGCCGAAGTCAAGCAAGTCAAACTCTCATTAGAAACGGACTACCATGAAGCCTTAGTCGCAGCCACGGTAGAACAACTCCATAGCGCATTTGAAAATATTATTCGCAATGCCATTCACTACACGCGTGACAACAGCGAGGTCAAAGTCATGATCTCGCCACAGCAAGGGCAAGACTCAGTGATCGCAATTCGCATTGTTGACCAAGGACTGGGAGTGCCAGAACAAGATATCGACCATATCTTTGAACCGTTTTATCGTGTCGATCGAGCACGCAATCGAAATACTGGTGGCTATGGCATTGGCCTTGCCATTGTTAAACGCGTGATAACGCGGCATGCAGGTCAGGTAAAAGCCAGCAATACCGACAACGGCCTGTGCGTGCATGTGACGCTGCCTGCACTCGCTATCAGGGATGATTAATCGCTTGCGATGCCATTCAAGAGAAGTGATTTACCGCAGTTGCGGCGCCATCATCGATCGAACGCCTAAAGCAAAATAGGTCCCAATCCGTTTTGCAAACTGCTCAAAAGGGTTTGGCTCAACCGTATAATCAATCACATCCTCAACCCCGATAACCTCTCTAGCCACATAGCCAGCACTGCCTAAACCATCGATTAAACCCTTGGCCAGTGCCCCTTCACCCGTCCAGATCAAACCAGAAAAGATGGCTGGATCATTAATCAATCGCTCGCCGCGACCGGTTTTAACAACCTCAATGAACTGCGCATGGGTTTCAGCTAAAACCGACTGCCAAAACGTCACATCCCGCTCTTTCTCAGCACTGAATGAATCCAGGAAGGCCTTACTTTCGCCAGCACTGTAAATACGACGTTCAACACCCATTTTTTCAATTAATTTTTCAAACCCAAAGCCTGCACTTATGACGCCAATAGAGCCCACTAAGCTGGCTTTATCCGCGTATATTTCATCAGCCGCGGACGCCACATAATAGCCACCAGAAGCGCCGAGATCAGCAATCACTGCATACATTTTTTTCTCGGGATAAAGTGCCTTCAGTCGATAGATTTCATCGTTAATATAACCCGACTGCACGGGACTACCACCAGGGGAGTTGATGGATAAGATGACCGCTTTTGAGCTGTCTTCAGCAAAGGCATCACGCAACCCTGCCACGACCGTGTTAGCATTAGCGGGGGCATCAGCGGCAATGACGCCATCGAGTGAAACCAAGGCCACATGCTCATCATATACCGGCCCTAAGCTGGACTCTTTTGGTAATAAAGAGGCGATGATCACAAATAGATAGAAAAAAGTTAACAGCTTAAAAAAGATTCCCCAACGACGGGCTTTGCGTTGCTCGGTGACAGAGGCCGTTGCAACCTTTTCTAAAATCTGCCACTCCTGTTTCGTTGGCGGTGAGCCTGGGCCACTTTCATTCGATGAGCTTTTTTGAAACACCGGCGTTATCTCCCAATCAATAATCTATAATACATACGATCAATAATCACTTAAGGTTTACCCTCATCCACGCGTCTTTTTTCTTGATCAGACGCCCAAAATACTAACTGATTAAAGTCACTCAGTATGCTAACCGGCGCATAGGCCGCTAAACATTCTACACTGTGCATACCCCAATCGACACCAATACTAGCCATCCCGATACGCTGTGCCATCTCGAGATCGTAACTAGTATCCCCAATCATGACGGCATCAGCAAGCGATGTGCCCGTTTCATCGAGCAGTTGCTGCAACATCATAGGGTCCGGCTTAGACGCCGTTTGATCAGCCGTTCTCGAGGCAACGAACAGCGATTCAAGTCCGTCAGACGCTAACAAGCGATCGAGTCCTCTTCGGCTCTTACCCGTCGCAACGGCTAATGTATGCCCTCTCGATTTCAAATCAGCTAGCGTTTGAAGCGCATTAGGGAAAAAACGTGTAGCACCGTGCTTATCTTTTAAACGACCATAAACTACTCTACCATCCATGTCTAGATAATCTTTTGAGAAATGAACGGCCCCACCATGTATCACAATTTG
>CALCNB010000086.1 GCA_937897785.1 uncultured Cellvibrionales bacterium
ACTCAATCACTGACACATAAAATATCATGCCTATCGCGACAGCTAAAAGCATTATCCTACCAATACTGTCCATTGGAATAATAAAATAAATTGCCATTAAAAAAAGAATATTTCCTACCGTACCACCAATACTCATCGACAAGAATTGCTTTTTAGTATTACTTTTATAATCAAAATCAAAAAATAATGGCGCAGGCTTTTCTTTAACTGTGTAGTCAGCACCCGAAATAAATGCGCCTAAAAAGTGGCTCCATTCATGCAGAATATGGGCCATAGTAATGCCAAATAAAATCGAGGCAAATACTGAAAAGCCTGACGCAAAGACTAAATCTGATACTAGTCGCCATGCATCTGAGGCCGCCCATAAAGCGAGCGCCGCGACAAAGACAAGACCATGAACAACAAACTGCATGCGTAAATTGCGTCGATTGACCGCTACTGGATTGCAATCTTGGTTAATACCGAAGGCCTGCTCTATATTAGCGGCAGCTTGCTCATCAGAAATTGACTGTTTTTTCGATGGCTCGTTATTTGTCTTATTATTCATGATCACACCAATTGAGACAGTACTCAGAAGTAGAAAATTACTGAGCCATATTATCAGCTCCTTGAATGGCTTTTATTAGCAATTCCATTCAAATAATAACCAATATTAGCAGGTTATTGTTAACCGACGATCTCTATGACTCTAACTTGACTTGATAGCTGTCAATATAGTCTTTGGCCTGCTGTTTTAGCGTTTCAGTATCCATGCCCCAATCTTCAGGTCGATAACTGTGCTTGCCATGTTTGCCTTTTGGCTTTTCAGCCAAATAATCATGGATCGCCTGTTGGTACTGCTCGCTAAAGGTCTTGCCCGATTGTTGATAAACCGCCGCCAAAGCTTTCACAGGATCGTTCATCAGATCACTAAAATGTAAGTCGATAAATCGCTCAGGTAATTCGCCAGCTTGACGTCGACGATACACGTCCATCATCATGTCATTTCTGGCATTACCCGCCAATTCCAACAACTGTTCGGAATTTTCTCTATCGCTTCGCATGTATCTTGTCGCGGCTAAGGTCGACATACCAGAGGGAACTGTTTTTAATGGATCTCGGTGATTGAGAATAATCCATGCATCAGGGTAGATCGAAAACACCAAATCTAACATGGGCAAATAGGTGGGTGTTTTTAATACCCAATGCGGCACTTTTTTTTGTGGATGTTTTTGCCGGTATTCATACTGCATGACTTGCATGATAACTTTTTGGTATTTCATCGCCGCTTCAGGATCCATTGGAAAGGTCTGCACGTCGTGAAGCACCCACCAGAGCATGCCACCAAAAGACGGTTTTTGCACACCGATACATTCATCGGGAATATCCGATCGCAACTCATGAATAGCGGCCATTTGCGGGCAAATATCTAACCACAAATCTTGCTCACACTCCGTCAGTTGTAACAGGACTTCATCGTCACCCAAGTCATTAGTAGGATGAAAAGCTTTCCATGCAATCGGCGCAAGTGAATCGGCGTCCTGACCTAATAATTCCAACGTGATTGTCGTGCCAGAACGCCCTGTGCCGGTAATAATTAGGGGTTCAAGAATTTCTTCGTTTAAAATCTCAGGCTGCTGAGTAATCTTTTGCTTTAAAAATAATCGGCTTTGTAAGCAACGTAAAATCTCTTGTCTAACCTGCAGCCGGCCCATCACATTCAAATCAGCTTCAGCTTCCAGGCTTGCCACCAAGCCTTCTAAACGACCGCGCCAATCGCCATCAATGCTCTCGCCAAAATCACTTAAACCAGTTATACGGCTACTCGCTTCAATCATTTCAGCGGGGTCAAGACTAATTAACTCAGCCGCACCGCCAACGGTGTCAGCCATTAAATTAATTCGTTTAACTAAATCTGGACGGGGGAATCGTTCGGCAAGGGTTTTCATAAGCAGCACACATTAAATAAAAAAGAAGGCATTTCATGCCTAATACCAGATTAAAATATACGGATTACGGTCAGCAGTTACCAGAGCCAACGGCCTAAGTTGACGATTGTTAAGGAATATCGAGGTAGGTTCAAACCCAGCACACTTAGTCTTCTGCAAGGGCCTCATCATCGAGAGTGACAAGCGTCGACAAAATATCATCTACCACGGCGTTATCAAGGCCTTTATCCTCAATCGCGGTGTTGTGAGTAATGTAAATCATCAATGATTCGGCGGCTAAGTACCACTCGCGCCAAGCACCGTCTTCATCATCGTATTGAAAAAGTAGGCCTTGCGCAGCATTCAAAGCTACCGCTTCACCGGTCAAACCCTGAGCGAGCAAATCTTCAGCGAATTCATCTAAATCTCCTTCATTGACTTGCCCCGACTGCTTTCGAATCACGGTAATGTCGACTTCGCTAACACGGTCACAGTCCGCGATAGTGACCGAGTCATCATCCATCTCGGCAGTCCACTCATCAGGCAACTCTAAGCACCACCATTGTGTTTGTACAATTGACATAAAATTTCCTATCGAGGGTTAATCGCTAATTGAAACATTAAGGCCGCTTCACGTATCGGTTCATCTGTCGATCGACTGGGATAATAATTTTCTCGCCGGCCCGTGACTAAAAAACCAGCCGCACGGTATAAAGCAATAGCTGGAAAATTACTTTCTCGCACCTCTAAAAAAATATTTTCCACCACCATTGTCTGACAATGGTTTATCAATGA
>CALCNB010000087.1 GCA_937897785.1 uncultured Cellvibrionales bacterium
ATCTCAGACAATATTGAGGCTGCAGACAGGCAAAGAGAAGAAAGTGAGGCTAAACTGAAAGAGTATGAAGAAATAGTCTCTAAAAGTAAAATGGAAGCACGAAATATTTTTAATCAGATTAGAGAGAAAACGTTAAAAGATATTAATTCAAAAAAAAAAGTTCTAGATAAACAAATCGATGATGAAATTAAAAAAGTAGAAAGTGAAATCAATAAGTTAAGAGAAGATGCTCCTGCAAAAATTAATAAGATAGCGATTGAAACAGTTTCAGATCAGCAGATGGACGCAATGGTTGAACAGGTTTTTGGCACATTAGATTCTGAGCATCCAGGCGTTGCAGCATTCACTTCTCAGGGGCGGGTCTTGCTATCTGGTCCCATTGACGTGCTTAGCTATTCTTATTTTCAAAGTGATTTTCCTGATACCTACCGAACGGCCGTTGAAATTCGCGCTGAAATGGAATCTCTTGGCTGGCAAAAAGCCGTGGCTTTTCAAACTCGAAATCCTATGCACCGTGCGCATGAAGAGTTATGCCGTATGGCGCTAGAAGATTTAGATGCGGACGGCTGTTTAGTTCATATGTTGCTTGGTAAGTTAAAGCCGGGTGATATTCCTGCAGAGGTTCGAGATGCCTCAATCCGTAAAATGGTCGAATTGTACTTTCCACCTAATTCTGTGATGGTGACTGGTTACGGTTTTGATATGCTCTATGCTGGGCCAAGAGAGGCCGTATTGCATGCCGTTTTCCGTCAAAACTGCGGCTGTACGCATTTAATTGTGGGTCGTGATCATGCAGGGGTTGGTGATTATTATGGTGCCTTTGACGCGCAGACTATCTTTGATGAGAGGGTGCCAGAGGGAGCATTAGAGATTGCCATCTATGAAGCTGACCATACCGCTTATTCTAAAAAGCTTAACAAGGTTGTGATGATGAAAGACGCACCGGATCATGATAAAGAAGATTTTGTCTTGCTGTCCGGTACCAAAGTGCGTGAAATGTTGGGTAATGGTATCGCACCGCCGCCAGAATTTTCACGCCCTGAGGTGGCAGAAATCCTGATGAATTATTACCAATCGTTGTAGTGTTTTACATCATAGCGATTATTCAGCCGAAAGGAATGTTATGACTGAAAAAAACGATAGCCAGCAGGCCATTGAAGCGGCGGTATTCCGTCGCTTAATCGCTCACTTGGATGAGAATAAATCAGTGCAAAATATTGATCTGATGAATTTGGCTAATTTCTGCCGAAATTGTTTGTCTAAATGGTATATGGCGGCGGCCGAAGATCAAGGTCAAGTGATTGACTACGACAGCGCTCGAGAAATTATTTACGGCATGCCCTATTCAGAATGGAAGCAAGCCTATCAGCAGGAGGCTACTGCTGAACAGTTAGCAAAATTCAATCAGACCAAAGACTGAGCTAGACCCATTGCACTTTAGGTTCATTTTAAATCGGTGAGCCATTGGGTATAAAGCGGTTGTCGGTATTATCTTTTATCCACAGTAGTATCTCTTTGTTTAATTTTTCGCCCCGGCGTCGCAGTTCTCTATTGATCAAAATGGCTGGAGATTTTGCGCCTGCAGTCCAAGCGGGTAGTTGAGCTTCAACAACCGTAAAAAATTGAATCAGTAAAACCAATTCTTTATTGCTGAATTCATTAATGGCAATCTGCCAAGCTGAGGCGCTGGCCTCGATGATTTGTGATTGTTGAAGCTGCTCCTTTGGGAGTATTGTGTTTAATTCACAGGGTAGTTTTTTTGTCGCAGCGATAAAGCAGGCTAATAATTCGCTGTTGACTTCATCATTAGCGGTGGTGGTTTTTTCATTTGGGTCCCAAGAGCCAATAGTCATGGTATGCCTTAATTGTCATATGCAAATAAATAAAAATGTATTTGCAAGGTTGGTGGTCGCCTAGTGCTTGAAGATGTTAATCGAAACCGGCTGCATGAATCAATAGGGCGTCAGTAATGATCCAGCCAGGTCATAAAGTCTAATTGCAAATAACCTTCGTTTGTCCCATTTGATCATCAAAAATTGGGTAATAATAAGCGTTTTAACCAGCCTATTATGCGATCATAATAGTCAGTCGAATTTCTGCTAGAATACAGAATTATTATCTTTAAAAATTCAGGTGAATTGATGCTAGGCTCTGAAAAAAAACCTCTCTACTATGTGGTCGTTTTGTTACTGGGATCTCTTATTGCTTGGTTGATAGCGACCGGTAAGCCTGAGCCTGCCATCAAGGCAAGTGACGAACCAAAAGATGTAGTCGTTGATGTTGCTCTGTTTGATGTCGCGAGTCACCGTGTCTGGCTAAAAAGCCAAGGCTTAGTCACGGCTGAAACCTCCAGTGTATTGTCTGCTCAGGTTGCGGGTCGAATTAAGCAGATAGACAATGCCTTCGTAGTAGGGGGCAGTTTTGAGGCCGGTCAAGTATTATTGAGTCTTGAGGATGATGACTACCGCAATGCTATCTTCAATGCTGAGGCTGAATTAGCTAATGCCAAGCAATTGCTCGCATCAGAGCTGGGTAAGGTTAAACAGGCTAAACGAGAGTGGCGCGATCTTGGTGATCAAGCTTCAAATGATTTATTTTTGCGCAAACCGCAATTAGCCAGTGCTCGATCGGCTGTTGCGAGTGCCGAGGCTAACTTACAACAGGCTCGACTGAATTTATCTCGCACTAAAATTAAAGCACCA
>CALCNB010000088.1 GCA_937897785.1 uncultured Cellvibrionales bacterium
CACTAAGACGAATAAATTCTTTTCCATTGGTAAGTGTCATCCACTTTTCACCGCGGATTTGTAACAAGCCGTTCGGCAATACCGCCACGACTGTGACCGCTATACTACCAAGCAAACGATTCTCTTGGTCTGCCTCTGCCGCACCATCAAAACCACGCGTTTGATTCACACTGGTCAACAGCGTGTTATCATGCAAGGTTACTGGCTGACCTAAAACCGTATCAGCACCAAAGTTTACATTCGCATCTTTTTCAATTTTAGTTTCTGCAGATTTACTCGATACCGTCCTCTCATTCAAGCTAACGGTAATAATATCGCCTGCGCGATAGGCGCGGCGATCGTTATAAAGATTCATTCCTACTTGCGCTGAAAATAAACCCCCAGCAGCAAAAGGCTCTGAACTCTGACTCGGCACCAAAATCGGCGCATACTCAGCTGTGTCAGGCTGCTCTTGTATTGGCACCGAACCACAAGCTGTTATTAACGATAGTAGCAGGCCCATTAACTGGATTTTTATTAGCTTATTCATACAATTCACTTGTTATGATTCTCCGCTAGAAACCTAGACATTCTGCGTAATAAACTGCAACATTTGATCAGTCGTTTGCAATACTTTAGAGTTCACTTCATAGGTGCGCTGGGTAGTGATCATATTCACTAACTCTTCAACTATATTGACATTTGAATTCTCAATGCTGCCTTGTTGCAGTGAACCAAAACCGTTTAAGCTTGGCGTGCCCTGCTGAGCAGGACCGCTAGAAGCAGTTTCAAGGAATAAGTTTGCGCCCATTGCCTGTAAACCAGCTGGATTAATGAAGTCTGTTAGTTGAATACTGCCTAACTGCGTGGGTGAAGTATCTCCGGCTAATAGCACTGACACCGTACCGTCTTGACCGATGGTGATACTTTGGGCGCCTTCAGGGATAGAAATAGCGGGTTGCAAGATCAAGCCGTCAGCATTCACCACTTCACCGTCTGCACTTAGGTGAAATTCACCATTACGGGTGTAAGCAATTTGGCCACTGGGTTGAAGAATCTCGAAAAACCCACGGCCATTGATCGCCAGATCTAAGGGTTGATCCGTGACCTGCAAACTACCGGTACTAAACTGCTTCTGAGTTCCAACCACTCGAACACCCGTACCCAGCTGAAGACCTGAAGGTAATTGGTTATTTTGCGATGACTGAGCGCCGGGCTGACGCTGAATTTGATACAGCAAATCTTCAAATATCACTCGATCTCGCTTGAAGCCTACGGTTGAAGCGTTGGCCAAGTTGTTTGATATAGTGGTTAACTGCTTATCTTGTGCGGTTAATCCCGTTTTACTTGCAAATAATGCTGCGTGCATAATCTTTCCTCAAACGTTTTTATTGCCTTATTAATTACAGTTATACCTATTTTATTAGAGTTGTACCTGCAATATTCTATTACTGGTCTCTGCATTCTCAGAGACCGTTTGCATCATTTTAATTTGCATTTCAAACTGACGCGCCAGTGACATAATTGCCGTTAATTCACCCACGGCACTGACATTACTCGACTCCAAAAAGCCCGCTTGTACGCGAATATTCGGGTCTAAATTCTCAATATCATTACTACTGTGAACCAAACCGTCGTCTTTTTTAGTCAACAAGGCCGAGTCCGGATTGACTAACTTTAATCGATCCACAACCACTAAAGCCTCTGGCCCTTGACCCAGTGCTCTGGCAGTAATGGTGCCATCAATACCAATTTCAATTTTTTCTGCCTCTGGTATTAAAATAGGACCTGCATTACCAATCACTGCCAGACCTTTTTCATTTCTTAAAATACCAAAACTATCGACTGATAAATTGCCCCCGCGACTGTAAACTTCTTCACCTGTTTTAGATTCAAGTGCCAACCAACCATCACCACTGATAGCAATATCAAGCTCGCGATTAGTCTCAATTAAATCACCTCGCCTTAGGTCTGTCGCCGGCGTTTGGGTGACTGAAAAAATACGGCTGTCATAGCCATTACCACCGTTAATTGGCTGTGAAATCGCATTAGCGAGATCAGCCTTAAAACCAACAGTTGATACATTGGCTAAGTTGTGCGATCGAACCGCCTGCTCAAGCATATTATGCTTGGCACCGGTCATTGATGTATAAAGTGCTCTGTCCACGTCGCTACCCTATGCGGTCTAATCTGTCGCGGTTAATTATCGCAAGTTAATAATGGTTTGTTGGAGTTCACTATTGGTTTCAATGGTTCTTGAATTGGCTTGAAAGTTGCGCTGAGCAATAATCAAAGCCACTAACTCTGCCGACAGGTCAACATTAGAATCCTCTAACGCACCTGCTGAAATAGAACCTAGGGAACCGCTATTTGGTGAATTAAATAGTGGCTGACCTGACTCACTTGATTCAGCCCAATTCGTATCACCAATCGGTTTTAATCCTTGTTGATTGGTGAAATTGGCCAATGCGACCCGGCCCAAAACCAGCGATTCATCGTTACTGTATCGCGCACTAATATCGCCATTAGCTGCAACCGAATAACCGCTTAAGCTACCTCGCGAGTAACCATCTTGATCTAACTCATTAACAGAGAAACTGCCACTAAACTGTGTGGATCCAGTGATATCTATCATGAAATTTGAGCTAACCGCCGGCTTAGTGACTGGAACTCGAGCGCCATCGGCAATGCTCAACGGGCCTAAAGACCCAGACGCTCTACCCTCCTCATCTAATGGTGTCCAATTCGATACCAATAGTTGGTCACTGTTGGTAGTATCTAAGCTACCATCATCAAAAAACTTCAAAACATAACTCGCCTGAGTGGCAATGTCGGGGGTTAAAGGGTTAGCTTCACCCACATCTTTACCGTCAACTTTGACATACATGGTCCATGTATTAGGTCCACTCACTTCACTTGGCTCCTTAACAAAGTACTGGGTAAACTCATGTGCCGTTCCTAATGAGTCATAGATTTGAGTCGAACGCACATAGTTGTAGGTATTGGTATCATCAGCATCGAATTCATTTAAACGCTGCTCGGCTAACACGGGCGTAACAGGAAATAGGTTGGCGCCTGCTGTTGTTGCCGTTTGCAAACTCATTTCAATGTCAGCATCTAGGGCCAAACTAATCTGTCCACCTACCACCGCTTCAGTATTAGGTGCAACTGCAGTTCCATCAATAGCGACTGAAGCGCCACCATCACCACCGACAACATCAGCAAGCAATCCTCCACTAGCAGTGAAAACAATATTGTTACCCGCTGATTCAGTAATGCTAATTACCCCCCCTGACTCACTTGCAGTAAACCCATTAATGGCATCAATTGCTGCCGCTACGGCAGTAAGATCTACACCTTCAATAGCATTACCATTAATACTTAACTCGCCCGCAGTAACTAGCCCAGCAGGGATTGTTAACTGAGCTTCTGTTTTAGCATTGGCAGAAACACCATCTACGGCATTCAAGGCAGCAGCAATAGTAGACGCCGATTGATCACTCGTTGAGGGTATAGAGTAAGTTTTTCCATTAATCTCGACAGTACCCGCCGCAAAGCCATTCGCAGACCCCTGTATCGCTTGCGATGCGGCGATATCAGAGCTGGTGTTGTAAATACTTTTCACTGGTGCTATCGCATCGGCATCAAGATTAAATAGCATATCGACAAGCGTGGTTGATACCGGGGCCAAATCAGCTTTGGTTAACTGAATATCGGTTAATACATCTGGAATAGCGCCGTCCTCATTCGCAATAAAACCCTGCAATCTAGCATTATCGTTGGTCACAATAAAATTATCTTTGTCGACTTTAAACTGGCCCGCACGAGTAAAAGCTTGAGAACCTTGATCACTTAAGACAAAAAATCCCGAACCGCTGATTGCCAAGTCCATTTCACCCTGGCTAAAACTAATTGACCCCTGTGAAAATTGTTGCGCCACATCAGACACTCTTACGCCTGTACCAATATCATGACTACCACCATTCATGGAATTAGCGTATACGTCAGCAAACTCCGTACGCGACTGCTTAAAGCCGACGGTACTGGCATTCGCAATATTATTACCCGTGACATTAAGATCAGTACTCGCTGCTAGTAAACCTGTGATTGCTGTATTGAAGCTCATCTTTTCACCTCTACCCTACTCTCTATTCATTAAATGTTTTAAGGCTTTTATAAAAACTTTTTGATATCGGCTAGGGCGACAGAACCAACCCCGTCTATATTCAATATCATTGCGTTATCTTGTCCTATCGTGACACTGTTCACGTTAGCGCCCACCGCCAATGCCAAAGATTGATCCGCACCATCAAGCAGGCCATTGGCTTTAACGGTGTACTGACCTTCGGCCATGTCTTCACCGCTGTTATTTTTTCCATCCCAAGTGAAGCTAAGGTCACCTCGCTGCTGACTACCTAGATCTATCGTCCTGACCGTATTACCACTGGCATCTTCAATCACTAACCGCACATTATCTGCACTCGAAGGTAAACTGATCGTACCCTTAACTGATCCAGATGAAGTCAGTTGCGCCTGACTGCTACTAACTTCAACCTGACGGCCAACTAGGGTTGAAGCTTCTAACGCTTGACTTGAACGGAATGAGGTTGCCAAATCGTCAATCGAATTATTGATGTTCTGAATACCTTCGACTGAACTAAACTGCGCCAACTGTGCAATAAAATCTTCATTCTTAGCAGGACTTAGCGGATCTTGATTTTGTAACTGCGTTATCATTAATTTCAAGAATGCATCTTTTCCTAGATCGTCAGTGGTTTTGGTCGCACTGTCTCGATTTTGACTGCCAGCTATATTACTAATCGTGGTGTTATTAATTTCTGTCATTGGTTTTCCCTGAATCAATCTCTATTTAATCGAAGCGCTCAATTAACATTGTGAAAATTTATCGCTGACCCATCGTCAATAGCCTTTGCATCATTGATTTCGTTGTATTCATCATTTCAGCATTCATTTGAAATGATCGTGAGGCTGAAATCATGTCAGCCATTTCTTCAACCGTATTAACATTGGAGAAGAACACATAACCCTCTTCATTGGCCTGTGGGTCATTTGGGGCATAGGCCTTGGTCACCGGTGCCTGGCTCTGAACAATATCTTGAACCATAACGCCAAAACTCGCCTGCTCGCGATTCAGTGACTGTAATTGGTCGTATTGCTGTTGCTGCGCAGCAATAAATACCGGTCTTCTTGCTCGATATGCTTCTGCCTCTGTAGAGGCAGAGGTATCGGCATTGGCCATATTACTGGCGGTGGTATTAAGGCGAACGGTCTGTGCACTCATTCCCATTGCTGCAATATCAAACACACTGGCTAAACTCATATCGTTACTCTCGTCCTTACTTGCTTGGTTGATCTTGTTACTTTACTTTCTGCTGGAACACGCTTGTCAGTTTGTCTTAGCTACCCACAGTAGCCATGGTCATCTACCCGTTATTGCCTTACTTAAGCTGGAAAATTTCCCATTTAAAAAACGGAAGCTGGCGCCAAATTCTAAAGCGTTGCGTGCAAATGCAGCACTTTCTAGCTGTGCATCAACGGTATTTCCATCAAGACTCTTTTGTAACGGCGCCCGGTAAGACAATGCCGAAATTGAACCATGGCTTAAGGTAGTTGATGTCACATGATTTTCGTGGGTAACTCGCAAACGCGCATGTCGCTGGCCTTGTTGAGCCTGCTGCAATGCAGTCACAAAATCAAAATCTCTGGCCTTGAAACCCGGTGTCTCTGCGTTAGCGAGATTGTTTGCCAATATGGCAGAGCGCTGTGTACGCAGATGCAAGGCTTGCTCATGCACCCCTAAGGCGTTGGTGAAATTAATCGCTGTCATTGCTGCTCCGTTAAATCATTAAATGGACAATGTAAATTGACTCGGAGAAATAATTGCAACCGATATGCCAAAACAAATAAAGCCATACTAATCAATGATTTATAAATTATTATTGGATTTTATAGCCATTCAATTCAACGAATCGGCAAAGCTGTGCCGCATTGCGGCAAAGCGAGGTAGCCACCCAGGATGGACCACCAACGCTTGATATCGTCATAGGGTAAGAAAAACCCACAAACACGGTGGTTAGGCAACAATAAAAAAAGAAAGCACGGCTAGGCACGAAAAATGCATAATCCATAAACGCAGTCATTAGCGATCAAAAGGTGATAATCGGGTCAGGGAAATAAATTCGCATTCATACTACCGCGCCAGCCTGCTTAAAACGAATAACTTAATCAAAGCAATGACCGCCGAAATTTATGACCACCAAACTCAATGACTGTTGAAGGCAACGCCGAATGAAAGGAAACAATGAATCAACAATTGACCGTTAAGAAATCCCTATTAGCCCGCTGGTTGCAACGCTTAGCTGTCTGCTTAGTTTGGACCTACAGCTTTACCATCTGTTTTTCGCAGGCATCTAGTTTTAGTCAGAGCGATGTGGCAGTTAAACCACTAACTCAGAAAATATATGCACAGGAACTTCAACAGCTAGCACTTACTTATGCTAAGGAATTTTTAAGCCAAAGCCATGCAGGTGGCAGGATTGAATATCGTGCTGCTAAAGTTGACGCTCGACTATCCATGACCCGCTGCTCAACGCCTTTAGTTTTTGATAGCCCAAAAAGCAACGCTAGAGCGGGACGTAAAATCGTTAAGGTGAGCTGTCAAGACCACAAACCTTGGTCAGTATTTATGCCGCTGACCTTTACTTATTGGCAACAAGTCGTGACAGCAAAATACGCAATCAGTCGCAATACCGTTATCAGCGCTGACGATATCGAAATCACTGAACAGGCACTTCGCTATCAAGCCGCAGATTATCTCAGTGACATCCGCCAGGTCATTGGACAATCGGCTAAAAGAACCATCGCTGCTGGACAAGCCATCAGCCAACAGTCACTCAAACCTGCCCGCTGGATTAAACGCGGCGATCAAGTCAGTATTATTTCCAGCACACCGCGCATAGAAATAAAAATGGCAGGTATGGCAATGACTGATGGCAGCCAAGGTCAGCAGATTTCAGTTCGCAACAAAAGTTCAAAACGAATTATCAAAGCAGTAGTGGTCGCGCCTGGCGAAGTCAGGCCCGTACTTTAATTAAACAGTATTAAAACAGACGATTAAGAGAATTAAGCTATGCCTGCTCAACAATCACTGCAAAACACCGACAAACAATCAATATCTAACTCTGAAAATATCAGTGCTGGTCAAGGGATCAGCCACTTAGCCAATGAAATCTACCAATCGCTAGGTGCCGATCAAGCTGACTTACAGCAGTTAACGGACTTGCTTCAAAAAGAATACCGGTCGCTAGAGCAACAAGATCACAGTGCCATCAATGAATATGCCAAACAAAAAGATATTTTAGTTCGTCGCCTCGAACAACGCAGCCAACTGCGCAGCACTGTTCTCGAACGCCATAATTTTTACCCGCAGCAGGGAAAATGGCTCACAGCGATTGAAACTCTCAATGAACACACCCCTAGCGATCTAATTAGTATGTGGTTAAACCTAGAAGCACAACTCAAAACATGCCAACGGGCCTTGCAACTTAATGAAAAAGTTATCACCGGCTTAAAACAGAATATAGACCGCTTTATACATATTCTTCACAGCCAAACATCAACAGCACAAACCTATAATGCCGCGGGAAAAACAGAAAACTTTTTATCTAGGCGAGCACTCACTCAGGCTTAAAAAGCCATTGCAGGCAATAGATTAACGATTGAAAAGATAAGCCATTAGCGCTTGTTATACCTCAGATGCTCCTTTACGATAAGGCTAATCGCACCTTAACTAATCGGAGAAAAACCATGGCTGAAAACCCAATGACTGAGCAAGAATTTGCTCAACTAAGAAAATTTATTCGGCCCTACTCTAAGCTGAATGTCTTCATGTATAAACTCACTGGCGGCCGAATCATGGGTACCCTTACCGGCCGCGAGGTTATGTTGGTCAGCATGATTGGGGCTAAAAGTGGTACCGAACGAACCATTCCGTTGATGTATGTACCTTATAAAGACGGTGTTATTGTGGTTGGCAGTCAAGGTGGTGCACCGAAGTCACCGGTTTGGGTTAAAAGTATCCAAAAAAATCCCGACGTGGTCGTACAGTATAAAAACAAAAAAATGAAACTACGAGCAAGACAAGTCGACGATGCGGAAAAAGCCGAAGTATGGCCGACCTGTGTCAGTTTCTATAAAGAATACGATGACTATCAAAACCGCACTGACCGTAATATCCCCGTGTTTGTCTGCGAACCTTATGAATAACTAACTGCTTATTGGTGGCAGAAAACGCGAGGCAAAATCCAACAAATAAAATGCTAGCATTGATGCTGCCAACGAATCAATAACGACCTTTGATAATGACCAATTCTCGTCTGCCGCTTCATCGAGGCGATAAAACATGGGGAAACTGACCACAAAATAACAAGCGTAAAAAACAGTCCCCCAACTCAACATCCAAGTCAAATCTTGGTAAGCAAAGTATGGCGCATTAGCATCGGTCGCAACCAAACGGGTTTCAGCCCAAGCAAAAAATAATGCCGCCACAACAATTATGCTCAACCAACTTAATTTCCCTCCCCCTATTCTCGAGGTTCTAAACCGGCGTATCAAAATCACTGACAAGGTATGATAGGCGATAAAGAATGCAGGCGCATTTAAATACATCCCTAAAGGCACGCGCTGCTCGCCAGAACCTAATAAATTCGCGTCAAAATACCAATTCACTTGCGGAAAAAAATAAATCATCCCCAATACATCAAAAAAGTATTCGGTAAAGAAATATGTGGCAGCAAAAACAAAAACAAATATCCAGCAGTTCGCTTTGAACCAATAGCTTTGGTACCACTTCCGCCCAAGGTGAGACTCATCACGAATTAAGAAAGGAATAATATAAAGCGGCAACAGTAATACTAAATTTTGGGCAATATGCCAAAAGGTATCGACATTCATCCAGCCAAACGCTTGTTTGGCGGTATTCATAGCAAAGAAAAAAGGCAAGTAAGCTAAAAAGAATTTTTCTGCCCAGGCTTTACTCGCATTTTTAGAGAACCAATAAGCTGAAGTTGCATCATTATCTTGGCTAAGCATAGGCATCCTCTGAGTCTTTTAAATGGATTACTGGGCTAAAGCAGGCACTTGATCTGCGGTTAAATGACCCGCGGCTAATAATGCTTTTAAACTGTCTGTCATGGTTTTTTCAGGACTGTGCAATTCAATACCATGGTCAGTTAATGCGGGGGAATTTTTCATTTTGGGCCACTGCGTCGCGTAACGCATCATTTCGGCAGACACCGGTGAATCGACTTTTTTTATTAAGCGTACAAGGTCAAATAAACGACCCAGTAATCGCATCTTCCAACCCGCCATGGGTAGACGCTGTAAGCTATAACCGCTTACCCTATCAATCAGATCGGCCTGCTCCACCCAACTGAGGTAATGGCCAACAATTAAATGCCTAGCAAGCGCTTGATCAGACTCACCATTGACGATAATAGAGAACATCAACGCGGCGACATCACGAACATCGACTTGCTGTATACCGCCCTCATTAAACAAACGAAACCCATGATTAAAACGATGATAAAGTGCTTTAAACGCATCTGAAAAACCAGGATCTTGCGGACCAATAACACCCGATGGATAAATGATTGATATGGGCGCGCCCTGCTGCTGCCTGTCTCGTACTAAATTTTCTGCCTCAGCCTTGCTTCGACCATATGGCATGCTAGGTATCGTCAGCGGTTTAGCTAAATCGATCAGGCTGGCATTAGTATTGAAAACAGCGGTTGCACTCGATACATAAATAAATCGAGACACGTTAACCGCTAACGCCGCATCCAATACGTTTTTTGTGCCCACAATATTAATCTGTTCCAAAACTTGTGCCGATGGCGCAGCGATGGGCGTCACTGCGGCGGCGTGAATCACTGCATGCACATTTTGCATAGCGTAATGAATCGATTCAGTGTCGGTAATATCACCCAGAACTAATTCACACTGCTGAGAATCAAACGAGAGATCAATACGACTAAAAACAGCTTTTGCTTTTTCAATATCGCGCACTAATAATCGCACCGATTGATTCGCTTGCAATAAATGACGCGCCACATGTGAACCAATAAAACCGGTACCACCAGTAATTAAAACCGTCATTCATTATCCTCAATTAAAGTAATGACCTTATTAGGGCAGTAGCGGGCAGCAAGCCTTACTTGATTTTGCAGCTCCGCTGAAGGCTGAAAATTTAGCACTTTCACTTTAGGATAATCATCCACTTGATCCTCGACAGAAAATACCTCCGGCGCCTCATCGATACAAACGCTGTGACCTTGACAGAGATCTAAGTCAACACGTATTTTCATTGAACAACCCTTTTATCTATAAAATGTTTATTGAGTGTATCAGCGTATTAACTAACACGTCGCTTATAATGCAAACGGCATGGGCTTTTTGGCCTCAATACCATGCCCGATAAATCATCGACATAGCTATCGCTTTGATCAACGATTTCAAAACTATAACGGCGTAACAAAGCACTAAAAATAGCTTTTTGCTGTAATAATGCGAAAGCGTTACCGCCACATTTATGCCGTCCACCACCAAAGGGGATATAGGCAAACATTGTTTCTGGTTCCGTTCGGCTAGGATCGAAAATTTCTGGATTGGGGAAATACTCTGGATTTCGATGCGAGCCAAAAATAGAAATGGCGACAGTTTTACCTGCAGGTATTGCATGACCATCAAATTCAATGTCATTAATATTTACTTTATAATGAAATACGAAAAAAAAAACTAAGAAAAAAACATGAAAG